>CAYNZI010000320.1:0-4077 GCA_964401565.1 uncultured Spongiibacteraceae bacterium | reverse complement strand
CGGGGTAAATACAGCCACTAGTACAACGGTGGTGGCGATAACGGCAAATCCTACCTGGCTGGCGCCTTTGTAGGCGGCGAGCAACGGCGCTTCGCCTTTTTCAATACGACGATAGATGTTTTCAAGTACGACGATCGCATCGTCCACGACGAGCCCAATGGCCAATACCATCGCTAATAGAGTAATTAGGTTAATGGAAAACCCGAATGCCTGCAGAGCGATGGTGGCACCCATCAATGATAAGGGTATGCACACCACCGGGATTAGCGTGGCGCTAACGTTACCTAAAAACAACAGGATAACCAGCGCTACCAGGCCGGTAGTCAAAAAGATCGCCCAGTAAACGCCGCTCAGCGCTGCCCGTATGAAAGCCGATGCGTCGCCCGACGTGGAAATTGCCATGCCTTCAGGTAAGTCTCGAGCAATGGCTTCAATCTCCTTGTTGATGGCTTCTAACACAACCACAGTGTTTGCTTTGGACTGTTTAACGATACCCATCGCCATACTGTCGCTGCCGTTGGTAATAAACAAGAATCGTGAGCTGGAACTTCCCACTTCGACTTTGGCGACGTCGCCCAGCCGAACCAGCTGGCCGCCATCACCGACTTTTAAAACCAACTCGCGGAAATCTTTGACGCTCCGGTAGCTTCGCTGCAAGCGAATAGGAAATTCCATTTCGGTAGACTCGAGTCGACCCGCGGGTAGTTCGATGTTTTCCTGGCGCAGCGCGTCAACCACATCGCTGACCGTTAATTGTCGGGCTGCGAGGTTTTTCCGGTCAATCCATATCCTCATTGATTTGGTGCCGCTGCTGTACACGTTGACAGACGCGACCCCAGGCAATACCGCAAAACGATCAACTATATAGCGCTCTGTGTAGTCGGTTAACTCCATAACCGGGATCGAAGCAGCTTCAAGACTAATATAAATTATCGGGAACGCGTCGCTGTCAGATTTTTGCACACGAGGCTGCTCGGCGTCGTCCGGTAGACGGTTAATCACGCGGGATACTTTATCGCGAATATCATTGGCGGCTGCGTCGATATCACGCTTCAAGTCAAACTCTATATTGATACTCGAACGACCGTCTTGGCTCACGGACCGAACGGATTTAACGCCATCAATTCCGCTGATCTCATCTTCAATGGTTTGGGTGATTCGAGTTTCTATGACATCGGCAGCCGCGCCGGGGTATTCTGTCGAAATGGATATTAACGGCGGCGATACGTCTGGATATTCGCGGGTAGACAGCTGGTTGAAGGCCATGCTACCGAAGGCTGCCAATAGCAGCGCAATGACCGTAGAAAATACAGGGCGTTTAACGGAAAGTTCTGGTAACCACATAAAGCGCCCTATTCTCCCGTATCAGATTTTGAATGGACTGTTGCCGCCGTGTCATCTTTTTTCTGCAGGGTGACTACTCGCACAGAAGTTCCTGGCCGTATGTTCAGTTGACCGGTGACAACGACCTCTTGCCCCACGTCCAGTCCCGATAAAATTTCAACGCCACCGGGCACACGTCTCCCCATGGTGACTGGCACGGCTTTTACCTTCAGTTGCTCGTCTACCATTTCGGTTACATAGATAATGCTGCGTTTTCCCGTCTGTACAATCGCCTGTTCTGGGGCGACCATTGCGGTATGTTTTGCCATGGAGAGCGTAACATTCATCAACATGCCCGGCCGTAAACGCGATGATGCATTGTCTATTAACGCTCGTCCCATAAAGGTTCGTGTAGCAATATCAATACGACTGCCGATACTGATTAACTCTCCCGAAAATATTTCGCCGCGCCAAGCGGGGCTGGTGCTTTTCACGTTGGAGCCTATCGCTATATTCCCAAGATAAACTTCAGGAATAGAAAAATCTAATTTCAATTGGCTTATATCATCAAGCTCAGTAATGACGGTTCCCGGGGTAACTAAAGCGCCTTCACTCACTTGCCGAAACCCTAGTAAACCGTCAAATGGGGCTAAGATCAGTCGGTCTCTGATTCTGACAGAAATCACTTCAAGCTTGGCTTGGCTTGCCTTTACTTTGGCAGAGGCTTCGTCGCGCACCGGTGCCGTGACAATTCCATTGCCGAGTCTCTTCAGTCGCGCTAGCTGTAATTGCGCCTCTAACAAATTGGCTTCTGCTTCTCTCAGACTGGCTCGTTGTTCAGCATTGGTGAGCTCAATCAGGACGTCACCTGCTTTGACATGCTGCCCGTCGTCAAAGTGGATGGCAGTAACCTGATCGGTGACTTTTGCGGTGATAGTAACTGACTCGTTACCCACCAGCGTGCCTACTGATTCGACTTGATTCTCGAGCTCTACCGATTCGGCGATCCAGGTAACGACTTCAACGGGAGGACGAGGTTTCGGCGGTGTAGCCTTATCGGCAGCGGAGTCGGACTCGCAGGCATTGAGAAAAAACACCCAACAAAGAATGACCGATGAAAAAGAAAGCGTACGCAAAATAGAATATCTCCAACATTAGCGGCGGGGTTTACAATAGATCAGTGAAAACGGGCCTGATCTGACGGCAGTATTATAAGTGGGTTGCGTAGAAAAATCCGGTTTTGAACCACGCATTACGAGGATTTTCAGTTCTTTAAAGCCAGCCAATCATCCGGTGTTCGGTAAATTGTTGAACAGACTCCACATTTAGCGACAGCCTACACCATAGTGCTGTCCGTTGCGTATTATGTTTTTGTAACCCGAGGCTGCACAGAGACTGTTGAGCTGATCTTCTCTGTGGAATAAATTAACACGGGTTAGTGTTAGAATGTCGTTATGTCTAGGGCTACTGTTGCATTACTGGATAGTCTCGCCAATGAATTCCCACAGGACCCATACCAATTATGATACATACTTTTTCAGGTAATACCCTCGATCGAGGCGATGCTATACGCCGTGATCAGCAACTGGTTGACGCTGCAGCCAATCACCAAGATAATTTATTTCTTGGGTTCTGTAATCTTGACGTTTTAGTACACGACAGCGAGGGGGTTAGCCTCGGATGGTTGAGTCAGTCTGACATGGCCAACGTGTCTATTACGGCACCGCCAATTTTGTTGGGAATGCGCGATGGAATTGCCTGTTTTGCGATTGACTTATCGATGGTAGAAGATAGTTTGAGCAAGCTCAACCTTGATAGTCATTGGCGTTATCAAGATTGTCGCACTGCCGCAATGGCGCTGGAAAACCCTGACACAGGTATCATCGCCCAGGCCAGAGCCCAACTCAGCTGGCACACCAATCATCAATTTTGTAGCCAATGCGGCAACACGACCCAGCAACGAAAGGGTGGACATGTTCGTCACTGTGAGAGCTGCAAGGCTGATCACTTTCCAAGAACAGACCCGGTGGTCATTATGTTAATCGCCCATGGTGATCAATGTTTACTGGGGCAAGGGTTGGGGCCGATGGTTAAAATGAATATGTACTCTACGTTGGCAGGGTTTATTGATCAGGGTGAATCGATTGAGGAAGCCGTAAGGAGAGAAGTCAAAGAGGAATCGGGTATTGATGTGGGTGACGTGCAGTACCATTCTTCACAACCTTGGCCCTTTCCCTCGTCGTTGATGATTGGCTGCCAAGGTCAGGCGATCAGTACGGACATAACCATCGACCCAGTAGAAATGGCCGATGTTCGATGGTTTTCAAGAGCAGAAGTTGCTGATTCTCTCTACAAGAAAACCAAACAACTGTATCTGCCAGGCTCAATGGCTATCGCTCACCATTTGATTCGATCCTGGATAGAAAACGAACACTAAATCAGTGGTCTAATTCTGCGGCCATTGCTTCGCGCATTTTAAACTTTTGAATTTTCCCTGTGACCGTCATGGGGTAGTCATCAACAATTCGAATATGACGAGGGATTTTGAAGTGCGTTATCCTCTCGTGGCAATAAGACTTTATTTGGTCTGGGTCGAGGCTTTCACCTTTCTTGACTTGAATCCACGCGCAAATTTCTTCGCCATATTTTACATCGGGAATCCCAAATACTTGTACGTCTTGTATCGAGGGATGAGTGTAGAGAAACTCTTCAACTTCCCGTGGGTAAACATTTTCTCCACCTCGAATAATCATG
>CAYNZI010000319.1:0-4085 GCA_964401565.1 uncultured Spongiibacteraceae bacterium | reverse complement strand
ATATTTTTACATTTTTATTGTCTATTTTTCGCCAATGTTAGTGGCGGCGCGCATTGATGGTCGTCCAGGTTAGGTACTAAATAGCTGTTTTACTGGCTCGCATCAATGTCTGGTGCTCGAGTTTTGTAGAGAGGTGATTTGCTGTGTTTTACATCATTGCTCAAGGCGCGCGAATTAGTACGCCGATCGATCAGTTGTTGAAACCGACGGGCGTATCACCCGTTGCAGCTACCAGTGCAGTAAAAGCGGTGAAGGCTGATAGTGACTCGGTTCGGGAGAAGAAACAGACCAATAAGGCTGACATCTATCGAGAATCCCAGCAACAGGAACGCCAATCATCAGAGCGCGTCAGCGTGCGTTTCGCACGGGAAATCATGACCAATCCGGTGGTCACGGTGTCAGTTAATCTCTCGTTGACGGATACTTGGCGGTTGTTGGCCGCGAAAGGGTTTCATCATTTGCCGATTGTCGACGATCGCCAGCAACTGCAGGGAATTGTTTCCGATAGAGACTTGTTACGATATGCCGCGAAGAATGATCCCCATATGGGTGATTATCCTATCGAACAATTAATGACGCGCCGGGTGATAAGTGCTGATGCAAATGCGGAGATACGGATGTTGGCAGAAATCATGTGCAGTCGAGCGATTGGCTCTATTCCAATTGTAGGTGATGGTGCAGAGGTGATCGGTATTGTCTCCCGCACGGACATATTGCGAGGTCTTGTTCACGGTGCACCCATGGAATTGTGGGTGTAGCTGTCGTGGTGCGAGTTTTTCGCAATGATTTATTTCGTCAATTGCATCCAGCTATGTGTGCGTTGCAAATAGATAAACGAGCACTCAAGAGAATTTACTATTCTAACGTCGCCGTCTTCCGGCGGATCGTAATCTTCGAGGCCTTCGAGGGATAGGGCATTTGCCATCGCTGGTTTTTCGCGCTGACAGTGAGATATCTCCGACATATGCAATTCATCGGCAGTCCATTTCATTCCATCCCGTTCTACCGGCGAGGGTCTGCTGTTGTCATCACAGACAAAGACAGCGGACGTTCCCGCCATTTTTTTATAGGTGTGAGTAACCATAATATTCTCGGTTTCAATTAATGTGAAGGCGGCCACCAACACTACGCCAAGCATAGGAAATGCGTCGTCTTTTACCTTGATGTGAGTCAAAGTATCGGGTTTCTCGGCTCAGTGTAGGGTTGTAATCAGGCGGTGAGTTTGGGGGGTGTTTGGCTGGTAGTCGAGGTGTTCTTGCTGTAAGCTGCACGCCCCGCGTTTGGCTCGATCCTAATTAACCTTTTTTTGTAAGAGAAGATCCTATGACCTTTGCTTCCCTGGGCTTATCTGCCCCGATTCTTGATGCTGTTGCTGATCAGGGATACGACACGCCATCGCCTATCCAGGCGCAGGCAATTCCTGCGGTGATTGAAGGCAAGGACGTGATGGCGGCTGCGCAAACCGGAACGGGTAAAACGGCGGGATTCACATTACCGATTCTTGAGCGCTTATTATCTGGGAAACTGGCGCAGGCGAATCAGGCGCGAGTGCTTATTCTAACGCCAACACGAGAGTTGGCGGCGCAAGTGGGAGAAAGTGTAGCTACTTACGGGAAAAATTTACCGTTGAGGTCAGCTGTTGTGTTTGGCGGGGTGAAAATCAACCCGCAGATGATGAAGCTTCGTCAGGGCGTTGATGTGCTTGTCGCAACACCGGGTCGCTTATTGGATCTCTATAATCAGAGAGCAGTAAAGTTTGATCATTTAGAAGTGCTGGTGCTGGATGAAGCTGATCGCATGTTGGATATGGGTTTTATCCACGATATTCGAAAAATCCTGGCGTTACTGCCAAAGCAGCGTCAGAACTTACTGTTTTCGGCGACATTTTCAAACGACATTCGCCGTTTGGCTAAGGGTTTGGTGAATAATCCCGTCGAGATTTCTGTAAGCCCTGCCAATACGACGGTTGAGTCAGTTCAGCACTGGATTTATCCCGTGGATAAGAATCAGAAATCGAAGTTGTTGATTCAATTGATTCAAGATAATCAATGGTCCCAAGTGTTGGTGTTTTCACGAACAAAGCATGGCGCCAACAAGCTTGCAAAGCAGCTCGACGCGGCTGGGATCAATGCAGCGGCCATTCACGGTAATAAAAGTCAGGGTGCCAGAACCAAAGCGTTGGCAGATTTTAAAGGCGGTAAAGTTCAGGCGTTAGTGGCTACCGATATTGCAGCCCGTGGTTTGGATATCAATCAGTTGCCCCATGTGGTGAATTTTGACCTTCCTAACGTACCTGAGGATTATGTTCATCGCATCGGCCGCACGGGTCGAGCGGGAGCAACCGGGGAAGCGGTATCGTTGGTTTCTGCTGATGAATTTAAGCAATTATCAGACATCGAGCGTTTGATCGGAGAACTACTGCCGCGTAAATCAGTTGATGGATTCAAGCCCGTTAACGAATTGCCGGAAAGTCAGCTGAATAGACGCTCGCAAAAATCCTCCAGACCCAAAAAGCCCAAAGTGGGACACAGAGATGGTCAGCGATCCGGCGAGAATGCCCAGGGTCATAGAACTCGAGGACGTAACAATTCTGTTCAAAGGCCTTCGGGCAATCGCTGAATAATTCAACGGCGTCTCTGTGTTATGGGCGGTGCATTTTTTAATGCCAGCCCATTATTGCAACACGATGTCGTTAGCTCGCGCATAAGTCCGCAGCTTTTGTTGCATGAACTTTGAATTCTGGTATCAAAATCGTTTACTCTCCTTGTACTCTTTAAGGTGGTAGGCCGATGATCTCATTAAAAAAACAAATAGATAACAGTCGTGAAGCTGCTCTGATCGGTATGGATGACCCATGGTTATTGAACCAATGGGTACAACGAGTGCCGGATAAGAACTTTATGATATGGGAGCCATTTGACGGGGTAGCCGAATCCTGGACCTACGGTCGAGTTCAGCAAGAGGCTAAACGCGTTGCTGCTTCGCTGGCAGCCATGGGGGTTCAGTCAGGCGACTTTGTCATTATTCATCTGGAGAATTGCCCAGAGTTTATTTTGTCGTGGTTTGCTTGCGCAGAACTAGGCGCCGTTGCGGTTTCTACTAATACACATTCGGTAGCACGGGACATGCGTTATTACGCAGAGCACACCCAAGCCGTTTGTGCCATTACTCAACCTGAATTTGCGTCTATGGTGAGCCAGTCGTGCTCGGCAGAAACACGTTTGATTGTTACCGGCAGCAATGCAGGTGTCGCTGCAGAGATTCCATGCGATGTCAGGGCCACTCCTTTCGCTGAGCTGCTGGACACAGATGCCGACGACATTCCTGGTCGCCCCGTAGATGCATTACTCAACCTGTCTGTCCAGTTTACCAGTGGTACAACATCCAGACCGAAAGCGGTTTTGTGGACGCAGGCAAATGGTATTTGGGCAGGGAAAGTCAGTGCCAGTCATATGAAGCTGCGACACGAAGACAAAACACTTATTTTTATGCCGATGTTTCACACCAATGCACAGGGCTATTCAATGTTGGCGACGCTTTGGGTTGGCGGGACATTTGTGATGCAGCCAAAATTCTCCGCATCGCGTTTCTGGCCAATTTCATTGAAATATGATCTAACTTGGCTTTCAACCATCCCATTTGCCATTAAAGCCATCAGTGACCAGCCGGTCCCTAAGCATAGTTACCGTTTTTGGGGGACCGCCGCACATTTACCCGCATTAAAAGATAAATTTGGCGTTGCGGGTGTCGGTTGGTGGGGGATGACTGAAACGCTGACGCACGGTATTGTCACCGATATAGACCAGCCGGGTCCTCATGGCACTATTGGTCGCGTGGCGCCAGAGTACGATATTCAAATACGAACTTCCGACGGTGGTATTGCTAGTCCAGGAGAAAGAGGGTTGTTATTTATTCGTGGCGTGCGCGGAGTGACTCTATTTAAAGAGTATTACGGTAATCCCGAGGCTAACGATAAGGCATTTGACGCAGATGGCTGGTTTGAGACAGGAGACATTATTCGAATTGGGGACGATGGCCATTTGTTTTTTAGTGATCGTGATAAGGATATGTTGAAAGTCGGCGCA
>CAYNZI010000318.1:0-4124 GCA_964401565.1 uncultured Spongiibacteraceae bacterium | reverse complement strand
GTCTCAGTCACTCACTCAGCGCTCATCTTTTATGTTCCGCAATAACGTCACTCCGCTGCCTCTGATCGCAGTGATTCCATGACAGAGGATGACTGTTCATCAATATCAGTACAAGTATCAGAATCGAGTCGCTTAAAATTTGGCACAATAGTAGAGGAGCGGTGGTGCCCGGCCTGATCCTCGGTAAAAAACTCAACCCGTGAGGCTCGCCTTAATATTTATTGGTAATCCTAGCGTGAAAGGTTCTCCAAAAATCATGAGGATAAAACGATATCCTCGTCGATAATATCAAACGGTATTGATTCCAGTCGCTCTCCCAAGCATGGTCCTGATACACACTCACCGTCTTCGATTAAAAATAGTGCGCCGTGAGTGGAGCATTGTATGAGTGCGCCATCCATATCCAAGAACTGATCTTCTTGCCAATTTAACTCGATGCCCAAGTGGGGGCACTTGTTACGATAAACGTATATTTCTCCATCTTTTTTAACGGCGAGATAGCTTTCATCTCCAGCCTCAAACCCCTTTGAGGATTCGTCATCAATATCGTTTACATGGAAAACCGTTATCATAACTTTAGTGTTACCGAGATGTGCAGAGTCATTATACGAAGTGCGGAATAGTTAATTTGAGGGCATTACAATGAGCCATTAACGGTTAATGGCTGTCTTTACTGCATCGTTCATCGGCTTGGTCCAACAGGTGTTTTTTAGTATCACTGTTCAGGTCGTTCCAGTGTGTGTCTGTCATAGCGCCATGTAAGGCGTAGAGCAAAACTTTTGATACACGTATGCCACGTTGTTTGATTTCATTGTAGGCATTAACGGCGCCCATATTTTCAAGATCTTGCTGGTTTTTTACACCAATAGACCTCAACCAGTTAATTGAAGTATTGCCGAGGTTCTTCAGCTCCATTAAATCGCTTGGCATGTTGATTTCTGCTATGTTGTTATTATTAGGTAGAGTACTGTTTTTACTTATAATATATTCTTTTATAGATCTATCAACTATTAATTTTGGCAGTCACAATGCAGCTTGATAAACATGTTCTATGTGGATTGGACGATCGCTTCATCGACTACGAATTTCTGTCTCATGCAATGCATCAGCAAGTTTTGGCTCCTTTCCAAGCGCTGCAGCGCGCAGCGGGTATAGAAGGCTTTAAGTTGACGATTGCTAGTGCCTACAGGGATTTTCCCCGGCAGATGGCGATCTGGAACGACAAAGCGGCAGGGAGGCGGCCCGTGTATGATACGCACGGTCTGCCGCTTGATATAAGTGTTTTGGATCAGTGGCAGCTTGCGCAGGCAATCTTGCGATGGTCTGCCTTGCCGGGGGCTTCTCGCCATCACTGGGGTACCGATATCGATATCTATGATGTGGCCGCTGTGCCCGAAGGCTATGATGTGCAGTTAACAGCAGCGGAAGTGAGTGGGAATGGCCCATTTGTTGCCCTGCATGATTGGCTGGATAAGAAGATTTATAACAATGAATCTGAGGGGTTCTTTCGTCCCTACCTGCGTGATCTTGGGGGTATAGCGCCCGAGCGTTGGCATCTGAGTTACGCCCCCTTAGCCGCGCAATATCAGCGAGAGTTGAGTCAAAACTATCTGGTCGATATTCTACGCAGCCAGCCGATATTGCTGAAAGAGGTTCTGCTTGACCATATTGACGAAATCTATCGTCGGTATATAGTTGTTGGTAAATCGTTATACTCGGAGGCTTATCGGTGGTAATGAAGGTTATCTGGCAGTAGTATTGAATATATCGATCATTTGAAATGGATAGTTTTTTGAAAAGCTTAATCACAAGTCAACCCTCACTGCACAAGCTTTAAGGCATGTTTTCTTGAAAGCGTTGGTTGGTTAACAAAGGAGAGCTAAAAGGTGAGTGTCAAACTATTAGATAACGAAGCGTTTTATGGCTATCGTGTGCGTCGCACCGTCAATGGAAAACTCTATCAGGAATACTTTTCTCTGAAGAAGGGCGGTAAGCGTCTGGGGCCGAGGCTGAGAAAGCCGGTTGAACTTGAAGCAAACTCCCGTGATGAAGAGCTCGCTCAAGAACAGGCTCGAGTTAAGAAGAAGCTTAAAGCGGTCCGTTGTTTTAGTGATGATGGTACCGTGAAAGGGATTAGCTACTTGCTCAAAACTGAAAAAAGTGGAACAGTTACCCCAATTTTCCAGATTGGTATTGCGTCAGAGTTAGAGCAGAAGATTGTCTGTACCAGTTTTTCATTAAATGCCCACGGTAAAGAAAACGCCTGGAGTTTGGCAGTAGCTGCGTATGCAAAACATAAGCTTATCAGCAAAAATACCAAGTTATACAAACAGCTTATGACAGCAATGCCTAAAATAAAAATGCCTCGATAGATACTGCATTTCATATTTAGATATTCAGCGCTGTGTGTAAAAAAGCCACCGACACAGTGATGTGTGAGTGGCTTTTAGTCATGATAGATGTGTCTTTGGGGTTTAGCCTTTGTAGGCGGCTATCGACTTCAGAATCTCGGCTTTGGCGGCTTCGCTATCAGCCCAGCCATCGACCTTTACCCACTTGCCTTCTTCCAGATCTTTATAGTTTTCAAAAAAGTGTTCGATTTGCTTGATCAGCAATTCAGGAAGATCAGAGGGCTCTTTCACGTCTCTGTATAAAGTGGATAGCTTGTCGTGTGGTACGGCGAGAAGTTTGGCATCTTGACCCGCTTCGTCGCTCATATTGAGAATGCCGATAGGGCGGCTGCGAATTACCGAACCGGGGGCTACCGGGTAAGGTGTCACAACCAATACGTCAAGAGGGTCTCCATCTTCAGACAGTGTGTTTGAAATATAGCCATAGTTTGCTGGGTAGAACATTGGCGTAGCCATGAAACGGTCAACCAGTAGGCAGTCCATGTCCTTGTCAATTTCGTACTTAATAGGGTCGTGATTTGCAGGGATTTCAATGACCACATAAATGTCATTCGGAATGTCTTTTCCGGCGGGGATTTTGTCAAAGCTCATGATGTTTTTCCAGGTTGGGGCCATAAAGTTGCGGTTGATTAACACCATAGTTGTTAATAGCAGACCGCTGGATCGGCAATTTTTCCAAGCGCGATTATAAACTGACCGGAGGGGAATACCAATCCTTGTTGATTGATGTTCTAAGTTATTGAATTTACGGATAATTACCGGCACTATGTTAGTCTGTAGGTAACTATTGGCTTTTTGATTGAAGGAGTTACGGTGTCTGATACCAATCAGCGTCAACATATTAGGACCAAATTACGTGCGGCCGTGAAATTATCTCACCCGAAAGTGGGGGATCTTAAGCTCCAGACGTCCGATATCTCTGATGGCGGCGCTTATATTCTCTCCGAAGGTAATCCGTTGCCCAATATTGGTGAGATAGTCCATGTGCAAGTGTTGGGGATGGGTGGCGACGAAGCTCCTCTGGTGAAAATGAAAATCGTACGCAATGATAGCCGCGGTATTGGGCTTGAATTTGTTGGCGATGACTGACCGGGGTGATATGTGCTGCAGAGACGGTCGGTCACGTTTCTAATACACTTGTGTCGTTGGCGACCGACTATAGGGTTCACTTTTTGCTGCTGTTACTATCCGCGGCGACAAAACAATCATTAAGGGCTATCAATGCATATCCATATCCTGGGTATTTGTGGAACGTTTATGGGCGGTCTGGCAATCTTGGCTCGTCAACTCGGCCATACAGTGACCGGTTCCGATACCAATGTTTACCCCCCGATGAGTACTCAGCTAGAACAGCAGGGTATTACCCTAACCGAGGGGTTTGATCCGGCACAGTTGGAACCCGCCCCCGACCTCGTTGTCGTAGGTAATGCTATGTCGCGAGGTAATCCTGCCGTTGAGGCCATGTTAGACCGTGGCTTGCGTTATACCTCAGGGCCACAGTGGTTGTCTGAGCATCTATTGCAAGATTGTTGGGTTTTAGCCGCGGCTGGAACCCACGGAAAAACTACAACCAGTAGCATGCTTGCCTGGATTCTAGAGTACGCAGGGATGAGCCCTGGGTATTTGATCGGAGGGATTCCGGCTAATTTCGGTGTGTCGGCCCGCTTGGGTGAGTCTTCATTTTTTGTTATTGAGGCGGATGAGTACGATAGT
>CAYNZI010000317.1:0-4131 GCA_964401565.1 uncultured Spongiibacteraceae bacterium | reverse complement strand
CGGGCCCAAGTCCTTTGCAGCGGGCTTGCACTGAGCCTGCGAGATTGTTGATTTGCTGGCCTGCATCGTTGTAATAGAATTCAGCCGTTACGTCCCAGCCCACTGCATCGAGCAGGCGACATATGCTGTCGCCAACGGCAGCGCCGCGACCGTGTCCTACGTGTAGTGGGCCGGTCGGGTTGGCAGAGACAAACTCAACTTGTACTTTTTGACCTTTGCCGTCATTGCAGCGGCCATAGTTTTTCCCCTGCGATAAAATGTCAGCAACAACGGCGGCGGCTGCCGCTTCATTGAGGTAAAAATTAATAAAACCGGGTCCAGCAATTTCAGCCCTGTTCAGTTGTGTTGAGACAGGAAGGGCATCAATAATCAGTTGGGCGATCTCTCTAGGAGGCTTTTTAGCGGCCTTTGCCAGTGTCATGGCAATATTGCTCGCAAGATCTCCATGGCTTTTATCGCGGGTGCGATCAACGCTGATTCTGGGTTCGATATCTTCAGGCAGCGTGCCGCTGTTTATTAGGTCCGTCAGGGCTGTGCGAATCAGTTGTTCTATATGGTCTTTCATCGAATGGTCTTGCCTAAGGAGTTGTCACAGGAATTCAAAAGTCAAAAATTGCCCAAATGTGTCAGGGCTGTTTTAGCGACGAGTATTATCCCGTTTTTCGGTCTTCTACGCTAGCGCCATGGGGCTAAAACATGTCGACGGGATCTACATCGACAGACCAGCGAAGCTTGTTGCCCAAACGGTGTCGGTCGCCAGCCCCAGTGAGGAGCTGGAGGGCTCTGTGCAGACCCCGGCGATCGTCCGCACGCAGTACTAGTTGCGCCCTGAAGTGCCCTGCGCGTCTTGCCATGGGCGCGGGTAGCGGCCCCAGCATTTGTGGGGAGGGGTTTGTGCTGGCGCTATTGGCTTCGACATAGGCGCGTAAGTCTCGGAGAAATTGCTCAGGATGTTCGGTGTTTTTTGCCTCCGCCCTGACAATGGCAAGGTAGCCAAAGGGGGGGAGGCGGCTGATCTCTCTCTCGGGTAAGAGTTGCTCGGCATATTCACGGTAACTACTATTTGTTAAGTGGATGATTAGCGGGTGTTCCGGCTGATGGGTTTGGATAATGACGCGTCCGGGTTTTGAGGCCCTGCCGGCACGTCCTGCCACCTGCACTAGTAGTTGCCCCATTTTTTCTGGACCTCGAAAATCGGCGCTGAACAAGCCTCCGTCAGCGTCCAGAACTGCCACCAGCGTAACATCGGGGAAGTGGTGGCCTTTTGCCAACATTTGCGTGCCGACCAGAATGCACGGCTCACCTTTGTGTACATCGGCTACCATATTTTCCATGGCGTGTTTGCGGCTGGTGGTGTCTCTGTCGATGCGAACAACAGAGGTATTAGGGAATAGTTTCTTCAGTGCTTGTTCGCTGCGTTCGGTGCCTGATCCGCGAAAGTCCAACTGATGACTATTGCAGTCTGGGCAGCGGTGGGGAAGCCCCCGCTGGCTTTCGCAATGGTGGCATCGCAGCAATCGCTGTTGGAAGTGCACCGTCATTCGAGCGTCGCAGTGTTGGCATTGCGCCACATAGCCACAGTCGTGGCACATCATCATTGGTGAAAATCCGCGTCGATTGATGAAGACTAATACCTGGTTGCCGTTTACTATTTCGTCGTTGATGGCGCTGATCAACGATGGGCTCAAGCCGTCTTCCATCGGGGCGTGACGAACATCGACGATCTGGAAGGTCGGGTATTGTGCCCCCGTTGCACGCTTGATTAATCGTAAATGTTGATAGCGGCCCTGCATCGCATTGTTCAGTGTCTCCAGACTGGGTGTGGCCGAGCCCAGCAAGATTGGACATTGCTCCATAGCTGCTCGCTTGATTGCAATGTCCCGGGCAGAGTAGCGAAAGCCATCTTGTTGTTTATAAGAGCTGTCGTGTTCCTCGTCGATGATGATTAGCCCCAGCAGCAAGGTGGGCGTAAACACGGCAGAGCGAGTGCCAATGATAATTCCTGCCTCTCCGGTTTTGGCTTGTTGCCATGCTAGTAAGCGCTCCCTATCGGTCAAACCTGAATGTAGTAGGGATACGGGGCAATCAAACCGTTGTTGAAAGCGACTTAGTGTCTGTGGTGTTAAGCCGATTTCCGGGATCAAAACCAGTGTCTGTCGCCCTGCTTGCAGGCATTTTTCAATCAGCTGCAAGTAGACTTCGGTCTTGCCGCTGCCAGTGACCCCGTCGAGTAGAGAGCATTGGTATTGCTGATCAATGGCAATGGAGTTCAGGGCTTGTTGTTGTTCGTTGTTGAGGATTAGTGCGCCGGTGGTGACTACTTTAGTGAGGTCGATCGGTGTTTTTTCAATGTCGAATGCTTCAACTAGACCTTTCTCAATCAGCGCTTTTAAAACAGAGGTGTTGATACCGGACCGCTCGAAATCTGACTGTCCTTGAGAGGTGTTGTTTTGCAATTGTTGTAGGGCGGCCGCTTGTTTTTTTGCGCGTTTTAAAGCGCCGGAGGGAAGCCCTTTCCCTTCAGTGGTCAGTCGCCATCGCTTTTCGCGGGTATTAATAGGGGCGCCACCTTTGCGCAGCAGTGCAGGAATGGCATTTGCCAGAGCGTCACCGACCGGGTGTTGGTAATAGCTGGCAGCCCATAGGCACAGCTCCAACAGTCGAGGTGTTAGGGTTGCCTGCAGATCGAGTATTTCAATGATAGGTTTCAGCTGCGCCGCAGGTATGTCGCTGTGATCTTCTACGGATATTAGAATTCCCACTAACTGTCGGCGCCCAAACGGTGCCATGATGCGGGAGCCTGGTGTCAGTCGCGCCACTTGATCCGCCGACATCTCTTCCGGGGGTAGGTAGTCGAAGGATCGTCGTAGCGGCGTAGGCATTGCGAGACGTAGAATGGGCATTAAAGTTATCTATCTATTCTATTAGCGGTGGTGGAATGTCGCCAACAGGATTGACGACAGCGGTAATGTAGCACGTTTATCACTTCCATTTGTAACGGTAGCCATTGCAATTGGCCTACTCTCTGGTATTATTCATCGCCTGATTTTTAGCCAGTCGTTTGCAGCGCTCAGGTTTTGTTAGCGATTGAATACTAGCTCGGTACCAGACCAACTGTTTCCAGGAAGGAAACCAATAAGTCGGATTTGGCGGCGGGGCATTAAACGAAAGGATATAACTATGCAAAATGACATTCATCCCAAGTACGAAGAAATGACCGCAACTTGCAGCTGCGGCAACCAGGTAAAGACCCGTTCTACCCTGGGCAAAGATATGCATTTGGACGTATGTTCCGCCTGTCACCCGTTTTACACGGGTAAACAGAAAATGCTGGACTCCGGTGGCCGTGTTGATCGTTTCAACAAGCGTTTCGGAAATCGCAGTAGCAAAGCTTAATAAGTATCTTCGCTATCTAAGCGGTATTGATACAGTGAGATCAATCAAAACGCCCAGCCTGAAAAGGTTGGGCGTTTTTGTATTTGTCGTTATCTGCTGGTGTTTGAATAGCCCGGTCCACGCTGAGTTGGCACGCTGCCCCGCTAGCGGAAAGGTTAAATGGGCTCAGCTGGACGCGGTAGTTGATGGTGATACCTTGTTGCTGTCTGATGGCCGTAAAGTGCGTGTTATTGCCGCTAATACGCCTGAATTGACCCGTGGTAACAAGGCGGGACAGCTGCTTGCCGAAGAGGCAAAGGCTGCGGTGATACACTTCTTTCAGGGCGATACAGCGGTTGGCTTGCAAGTTGGCCTGGAGTCGGCAGACCGCTATGGGCGCCTGCTTGCTCATGTTTATAGGGTAGACGGGGCAAGTCTTGCAGAGTACTTGATTGCCAGGGGGCTTGCGTGGCATCTGGTCATGCCCCCGAATGATAGCTATTGGCAGTGCCTACAGCGGGTCGAAGGTGTGGCCCGTGAGCAGTCATTAGGGGTCTGGTCGCATTCTGAATATGTGGCTAAACCGGCAAAGAATCTGAGTGCGGCAGATACCGGCTTTCAGAGAATACGCGGTGTTGTGCAGTCAGTGAGTCGCGGCGATGCCGGTTGGTGGTTGCATATGGGCGAGCTGGCTATTCGAATACAGGATAGTGATTCGGTGCATTTTGATGATTTTGACCCCAATCGTTGGCGGCA
>CAYNZI010000316.1:0-4133 GCA_964401565.1 uncultured Spongiibacteraceae bacterium | reverse complement strand
AATTTACCGGCGCTGAAATGATTGCCAAACAATGGGACATAAAAAAAGAAGACATTGATGCGTTTGCTTACAACAGCCACAAAAAAGCAGCCGACGCGACTAATGCCGGAAAATTCAACAATGAAATCATGCCTGTTGATTTTGTTGATGAAGAAGGCAATGCCCAGACACTAACCATTGATGAAGGCATTCGTTTTGACGCCGACCTCGCGGCTATGTCCCGTCTCAAAACCATCGTCGAAGGTGGTGTGATTACCGCTGCTAATGCCAGTCAGATCACCGATGGTGCAGCCGCGATTATGATCGTTAATGAAAAAGCCCTGAAAGAACTGGGACTGACACCGCGCGCTCGAATCCACACACTGTCTGTTGTTGGTGACGACCCCATCAAAATGCTTACCGGTCCAATTCCCGCTACTAAAAAAGCATTAGAACGCAGCGGATTGTCTATTGACGACATCGACCTTTACGAAGTCAATGAAGCTTTCGCACCGGTTCCAATGGTATGGGCTCAGGAAGTAGGCGCTGACCTCAATAAGCTAAACGTTAATGGCGGTGCTTGCGCACTAGGTCATCCATTAGGTGGCACAGGTGCTAAGTTAATGACCACGTTATTGCATGAGCTTGAACGCACAGGCGGTAAATATGGCCTCCAGGCTATCTGCGAAGGTGGCGGTACCGCCAACGCAACCATCATTGAACGGATGTAATACGTACTATCGAGATGGGGCATTCATTGCTCCATCTCGAGTTACGCTCCAACCCTGGCCATCCGGTACTCGTATGCCCAAAACAATAGTTACTCACCCATGGGCATCGTAAACATACGCCCAGCTACAGCCGCTGATCAACCACTTATTCGAAAACTCATTCTTCAAAACAATCTGAACGTTTACCTCACTATTTTCGAGCAATGTTCTGGCTATCGCGATTCACAGTTGGCATGATGCTTTTCATCCGTGGCCACTATGTAGCATTCATGGTGTTAACCGATTAATGACAACATTCGCAAGATCCACAACCGTGAGACACTACCAATGACCAAACCCATGAAATGGATACGCAATATAGTCATGGCGATCCTTGCCCTACTCCTCATCCTTTTCATTATGATGAAAGTGTTTGTCGGCGCGGTAAATACGCCAATTCCCGGGAAAGAGTTTGACGTCACCGCTGTCGGCACGCGTATTACCGTGCCTGATGGGTTTTCAATTGGCCTTTATGCTGACAACGTCGAGAATGCCCGGCTTTTAACGTTTACCCGCAACGGCGATTTACTGGTAGCAAATACCAATTTGGATCAGATTGTCCTATTGGAACGCGATGCAAATGGCGACGGCAAAGCCGATGGCCAGCGCGTTTTAATTGACCAACTGAATGGCCCCAACGGCATGGACTTTCTTGACGATTGGTTATACATCGCTGAAACCGATGCCATAGGCCGCATTAAATTTGATCATGAAAATGGCACAACCATTGGCAACTACGAACGTATCGTAACGGGACTACCGGCCGGTGGAAATCACTGGCGGAAAACGTTGAGATTTGGTCCCGATGGCTTGATGTATGTCACCATGGGGTCTTCATGTAATGTTTGCGAAGAGGAAGACGAGCGACGCGGGACCATGGTTCGTTACAATCCTGACGGCTCTAACGAAGAGATTTTCGCCCGAGGCTTACGAAACAGTGCGGGGTTTGACTGGTCTCCCGTTGATGGTCAAATCTATGCAACAGACAATGGCCG
This sequence comes from uncultured Spongiibacteraceae bacterium, assembly GCA_964401565.1. Classification (GTDB taxonomy): domain Bacteria; phylum Pseudomonadota; class Gammaproteobacteria; order Pseudomonadales; family Dasaniaceae; genus Oceanicoccus. Next base: position 2,389 of record CAYNZI010000316.1, on the reverse strand, counting down.
GGATCTACTGGGCGACGACTTCCCTCACTGCGAACTCAATAAAGTAGAACAGGGCAATCACTATGGCTGGCCCTATGCTAACGACGACAAACTTGCAGATCCTGATTTCGGCGAAGGCAATGAAGCCATCGTTGCATCATCTATTGCGCCGACTTTCAAATTTCAGCCGCACAATGCACCATTAGGTATCACCTTTATTCGCGGCGACAGTTTCCCCGAGGAATACCACAATGTCGCTATCGTGGCCTTGCACGGTTCCTGGAATCGTTCACAAAAAGATGGCTACAAAGTCGTTACATTACACACCGATGAAAATAACAGGGTTTTCGAGAAGGACTTTTTGTCCGGCCTTCTGCAGGGCGACGATGCCATTGGCCGACCCGCCGACGTTACAGAAGGGCCCGATGGCGCTATCTACATATCAGATGACTACGCCAACGTAATCTATCGCGTCGCTTATGCCGAAGCGCAAACAGCCGTGGTATTGCCCACCTCAAAATCTTCCTTTGACGCCAACGAGACCCTTGCGACTATTGACCCTGAAAAGAAATCGACACTACTGGCAGAAGGCGCCGACTTATACGCTCAGTTTCAATGTTCAACGTGCCATGCAGATACAGGCGAAGGCATGAAGCCACTCGAGAGTATAGGCGAGAAGTATGATATTGAAGGACTGACGAAGTTTATCGCGAGGCCAAACCCTCCAATGCCTATCTACCCATTGACGGACGACCAGCGAACATCGCTATCGGTCTTTCTGATCGAGTCCTATTCGAAGTAGATACACAAAATCAACGGCCAGTTAATCGGCCGTTGATTTTGTCGACTAGCGTAAAAAAAAGTGCGGTGCCCAAAGATTGATGCTTAACGTTACATTTTTTCGCAAATGGAAATTCAAGTATGAGCAGAGTTCTAATCCCTCTTCCGCTTGCAGGTTTTGACCCAACTGAAGTTGCGGTGCCCTGGAAAGTTCTATCCAGCCTAGGCCACGATATTATTTTCATGTCGCCTGACGGGTCAATTGCCACTGCCGACCCCATCATGGTGACAGGTCGAGGGCTTGGACCGCTAAAGTATGTGTTACGCGCCGATGCGAACGGACGTGCCGCTTATCAAGAAATGATTGCAAGCGACGCGTTCGCCATGCCCTTGACCTATGAACAGGCCACTGCTGGCAATTACGATGCGCTAATGCTGCCGGGAGGCCATGACAAAAGCGTTAAACCCTATTTGGAATCAGAAATTATTCAACAGCTTGCAGCACGCTATGTTGGTGAAGGAAAACCTGTCGGGGCAATTTGTCATGGCGTATTGGTACTAGCGCGGGCTAAATACAAAGACGGAAGCCCCGTTTTACACGGACGAAAAGTGACGTCTCTTGTCAACCGTTTAGAAAACGCAGGCTATCAACTAACCCGGTTATGGATGGGCGATTACTATAGAACTTACCCAGAGATTACAACAGAGGACGAAGTTCGTCGCTCTTTAGCATCGGATGACGATTTCAATACAGGGCCAGGCGGCAACAAGCGCGACAGCATGGGTTCGCTGGACACCGGGTTCACAGTTCGCGATGGTAATTTACTGACCGCGCGCTGGCCGGGAGATGTGCATCGATGGTCAGTTGAAATGGATGAGATGTTAAGAGAAGCGCACGATGAAAGTGGCGACATCTAACACGCAGGCACTCCATAAACCTCGTATCCAGATACCCACATAGAAATGCGGGAAGTGACTAGCCTAGCAATAGACCATCTTAAAGCGCGGACAGTGCAACGATGACCAAAAATATGCTGATAAAATACCAATTATCTTTCACTTTCCACCAGGGCATAGAAAGCAGTTTATGTCTGGCTCGTTCTTTTTTCTTCTTACTCATACCATAATCCTCATAACACGCTACTTTACTATGTCACTCCGAACAGTCAGGTGCCATACACCCCTTTTTACACTACCGAGTATCCGCATATAACCCCGCAAAATCAATGAGGAAACTCCACAAACTGCCAATAAAAATCCGTAGCCATGACATGGACACGAAAAACATCACATTTCGTAATTGCTGAAATGTGATATATGATTAGGTGTTTTATACCGACGCAAGGGACTGTTTTATTGAGCCCATCTTTCAATAAACTGATTACAATAAATACACAGATAAGGATTTATGTTGTGAAAATAGATAGCGGATTACCATCGGACCTGGCAAAAGTAGCTGACAAAATTCGTGAACTGGAAGACGTTGGCTACGACGGCGCTTCATGCGCTGAAATGAATCACGACCCTTTTATGCCCTTGGCCATCGCCGCCGAACACAGCGAGAAGATCGAAATAAAGACCGGCATAGCCGTCGCCTTCGCCAGAAGCCCGATGGTTTTAGCTAACCTTT
>CAYNZI010000315.1:0-4144 GCA_964401565.1 uncultured Spongiibacteraceae bacterium | reverse complement strand
CATTCTTAGCTGTAGCGCCAAAGGCCCGGTCCTGGTCGATAGCGACACCCTGCGAGTCACGCGCCTATCATCAGGAGGCACAAACGTTTACATCGTCGACCGCAGTGGCAAGCGTATGATGATAGATTCCGGCAATTCCGGCGACGAGCTGGTTTTTGAATCCATGATGGAAGAGCAGGGCATAACCCCGGACAGCATCGATTACCTTATGCTCACCCATGCGCACCCAGATCATGCAGGCACCGCGGCGTATTTCCAGGAAAAATGGGGCATAGCTGTTATCGGTAGCCGTGCCGACCAGCCAATGCTCGACAGGGAAGGTCAGGATGATATTTGCCCGACAGGACTGCTCGCCGAGTTAATTCGCTGGATGGGCAAGGGGAGCCGTTATCGGAGCCTGCAGCTGGACATTCCCATTGATGGAGAGTTTGACTTGACGGCGCTGGGCATCGACGGAAAAATCTTGCCGTTGCAGGGTCATACAGAAGGCTCTCTGGTCGTTATTTTCGACGACCAGGTTTTTGTGGGTGACTTGATCAGAGGTTCACTCACCGCGGCCGACGAGCCGGCCACGCATTTCTTTATGTGTGATCTGGCTGACAATCGTGCCCGCATCAGTGAGTTGTTGAATAGACCTGAACTACAAACCTGGCATCCCGGGCATATGGGTTCCTTTAGCGCAGACTCCGTCCGGACTTACTTGGAAGTAGAAAACGGTGCTGGCGCCCCGGAGTAAACCCGCACAGTGGTTATGATGTTAGGTCTAGCACTAGCATCACCGGTCATATTTTATAGGTCTTCATTATGATCGCTTCAAAAAGGCGTGAGGGTATGAGCTTTTTTAGCGTCACGGCGAATTTTTGCACGGCAGAGCCGACTGTGTAACGTGGGCGGGGGTGAGGATGACCAATAATGTGGTCCACCAGTACGGCTATCTCATCGGGTTTGGCGCCATTGGTTTCGTCTTTCTCCATAACGCCTAGCGCCGCGTTGAAGGATGCCTGGTATCGTGTATTTTCCTGGGACTGATGGGTTTTAATGCGGTTGTCGGTAAAGCCTGTATTGAAATCACCCGGCTCAATTAACACCGAATGAATGCCGAAAGATTTCACTTCCATGCGCAATACTTCAGTTAATCCCTCCAGGGCAAATTTGCTGGCGCTATAGGCACCCTGAAAAGGAACTCCAATTAATCCAGCCAGTGAACTCACGTTGATTATATAACCGGATTGCTGTGCCCGCATCGTCGGCAGAACCGCTTTACACACTCTAAAGGCACCAAAAAAATTGGTTTCAAATTGAAACTTTAGCTCGTCCATAGACGTGTCTTCCAGGGCTCCGGCTATACCCATGCCTGCGTTGTTGATGACCACGTCCAGACGGCCCTCTCGATCTACTATATGGCTAATGCCGGCTGCAACGGAAGTATCATCGTTGACGTCCATGGCTATCATTTCAAAGGGGCGGGTCTCTGTGCTGGGCTTGCGACTGGTGCCATAGACTCTATGACCCTTGCTGCAGAGAAACTCAGCGCAGACTTTTCCAATGCCGGAGGAGGCTCCGGTGATTAAGATGACCTTGTGTATGGCAGTTGAAGACATGGTAGTTCCTACGTAATGGCTTTTTATTGCCACAATAACACTAGTCCATTTTCATTTTCACAGAGACTTCTGCACCCTCGATTGAATCTACATAATCTGGGTTCGAGGGATCATTGAGTAGTTTTCCGCTGATAACCGTATTTTGTTCCTGTTCCTCCGGGTTGAAAAAGTCGGGTAAAATTTTCTGCTCTGAAAAATCCTCATGGTCAACCGATGTGCTTTTTTCCTCGGCAGGGAGGTCTAAATCTAAAGGTTTTTTTATTACGTCTTTAGCGGCGTCGACATGTTTATCGGGAGATAACACTTCAGTGTTTTCTCTTACCGCCTTATGGTCTTCTGCAGTGTCACCGCAAGCAACTAATCCCAGAATTACAATAATAGTTAATCCGTATTTAAACATAAGGCCTCAAGTAATAAATAGTTGTACTTAAAAATGAATTACAACGCGTCGATCTAGGGTCAGCGTAAGCTGATCTCAGCGTTTCAGTGGTGCCAACAGGGAGTAACATATACGACCATATCATACCAAGTTGTTTGAAAGACACAGTCAACCAGAAACGAAGGGTGTATCTTGACTGGGCTCCGCTGCTAATTTCGCCCGGTCGGCTTTGCTAATGTATTTAGGCTTACTTTGCGGGGACAATTTGGCGTTAGTCTTTTTGGCCCTTGCCTTTAATGTCTGATTACCTTTTTTACGACGGTTCATGCATATTTGCTCACTTTGTAAATAAGTGCATAATATCAGTTTCGACGATGGAATCGAGTCCGCATAACGTTTTTTTATCGGCAAAAACAGTAACAGCTTGCGAGTCTAGTGCCGCAGTTTGTTAGACATATCCATTATGACGTTGTGAATGATATTTGTATTATGGCCGTGGAACATAAGCTAAGTTTTGATGCCAAAAATCCACAACATAATCAATTCTAGCTCTCAGAAGTTCTCGGTATTGCGGTAAATCACTCAAATGGACCCACCGGCATTCAATGATTCCTTCTTCAATTTGAGGGCTGGTACCATCATCTTCTCCATCGTAATCCATTAAATACCAATGCGTTTTTTTAAGGTATCTAATATCGTTGTGCCTAGTTGTGTGCCATGTTGATACTAATTTACCTTGAATGGATAATTTGTTGAGGTCTAGGCCTGTTTCTTCATGGACTTCACGAAGTGCGGTCTCTTGTTTTGAAAAGCCTTCTTCAATGCGACCTTTTGGCATGTCCCACTTTCCACGTTTAAACATGAAGAGTACATGGTGGCCACGGTTGCAAACCAGCCCCCCAGCCGACTCAATAACCGGTAATCCTATGGTGCTTTGCAAGTTTGTATCTTTGCTGTTTTTTAACATCGAGTAATTCTCACTCATAACCTTTAGGGAAGCTAGTGTAATACAAGTGGTTTTAACATTAGTATTTAAGTGGATTCAGGTAAATGGCGGTTCCAAGAATGACATCAATTCGTATTGATTTATTGTACCCTTATCTATTCGAAATATAACACTCTTTATATCAAGGGAAGGGCGCGGCCCCATGTCTTTTTTGAGTTGATGACTATGTCTTGCGCGTACATTTGAACTCTGTTTGCAAGATAGAGTGCTTCGACTTAATTTTCCAGCTAGATTCCGTTTAGGCTAATTGCCGCCATAGGGTAACAAATCCACCTACCCGAATGCGCAATTAGTAGGCATGTTATGGAGGGGCATGGGTAATTGATTATGATGCGCAGCGATATACAAAACCATTGCGGAAGCTTGATGGCTCAAATTAGTAGAACACCAATTGTATTGTGGGTAAGTTGATATCTACTTTTCGTGAGGCTAGATGAGGGGAATATTCGCCTCAGAGAATTGTACGTCGCATATAAAAAAGGGACAGCCCATTAGGATGTCCCTTTTTGTACCCCGCGTATTCTGCGGTAAATATGGTGGGCCGTGCTGGATTCGAACCAGCGACCAATTGGTTAAAAGCCAACTGCTCTACCAACTGAGCTAACGGCCCTTGAAGGAGGCGCATATAGTAAAGATTCCAAAAAAAAAAACAAGTCTTTTTCAATGAGTTATGAACTTTTTTATCGGTTATTTGCTCTGATCACCATCCAGTAGAGGAGAGGCGTCATAATCATCCATGGAATCTGGCCTTGTAAGGTTGCCGGGTGGCCACCAATTTCAAATAGTACCGGGTTCAACCAGGGGCCGGTAGGAGCCAGTGGTGCCCTAGTGTCATTGTATGAATTCAGTCATTTACACTTTAGATGCCACGTATTCCTGAAGTTTAGCATCAGCGTCATCGCCAAATAATAGTTGGCAGGCGTCTCGTAGTCCTGGAGCACTTAAAATGTCGTCCAGTCTCACAACCTGTTCAATTTTTGAGCGCCGTCTCAGAAAGTCTTCCAATTTGGTAATCATTTCCAGTTGTGAGGCCAACGCTACTTCGCAGCGAATATACTCGGCATTTTCAATAAGTAGCTCTGCTTGCTTTGGATCACGCTGAATTTCATCTAAAAGCGTCATGCAGTGAACGCCGTACCGCCGCCATAATCGGATGGA
>CAYNZI010000314.1:0-4160 GCA_964401565.1 uncultured Spongiibacteraceae bacterium | reverse complement strand
ACATTAGAAAGTCAATAATTAGATATCACTAATATATAGAATCATTGTATAATGCCCGGAAACACTAAACCTAAGACTCGAATAGTGGAGAGTACTATGTTGAAAACAATCCCCGATTTAATTAAAGAACTTCGCACCAACCATCGTTGTATATCTGCAGAGCAAGCCCGCAAAGAAATAGCCGCTGGCGAGGGTGTTTTTATCGACGTTAGGGAAACAGAAGAAGTAAACTTGAAGCCTTCCCTGGCAGCTACTCACATACCTCGCGGCATTCTGGAAATGAAAATGGCAATGCAGTTCCCCGATCCGCAACAAGCTATTTACCTCCACTGCCAAACGGGCGGTAGAGCAACGCTCGCAGCTGAACAGCTGAAGCGGCTAGGTTACACCGACGTGTCTGTGGTGACCTGTTCTATTGATGACATTTGTAAGCTGGAAGCGGAGTAACTGAAACCAGGTTGAGCACTGTATTCTCGTTGTAAGTTAACCAAAATACCGGTATCAAACCAGTTTATGTCGGTATACTACGGCTACTCTTATCGCATTGACCTGGGAAGACAATATGGTTGCCGCACAAGTGTTTGGTGCAATAGTCATTCTGGGGATTTTACTGATCTATATCCCGAGATGGAAAAACCGTTACCTTCGGAACAAACCGTTTCCCGCGCAATGGCAATCAATTTTGGTTGCCAACCTACCTGTTTATCCCGCACTTCAACCCGCCGATAAAAACAAACTACACAAACTCATTAATTTGTTCGTTGCTTCCAAGCGCTTTGTTGGCTGTGGAGGGCAGATCATTACCGACGAAATTCGAGTGACAATTGCTTCTGAAGCATGCTTGTTACTACTCCATCAAGGGTGGTCAGTCTACCCGAAGTTGTACTCGGTACTGGTTTACCCCTCCAGCTTTATCGTCGAACGAGATCAACATCGGGAAGACGGTACGGTAACAACCCAACAAGATCACTTATTAGGTGAATCATGGAGCAACGGTAAGGTTATCTTATCTTGGGATGACGTTGTCGCAGGCGTGAGCGATTTTAGTGACGGCCACAATGTTGTATTGCATGAATTCGCGCACCAATTAGATACCGCATCTGGCGCAGCTAATGGCGCTCCACCATTGCGACGCAACAGTTATGGTTCGTGGGCTACGGTATTGACAAAAGAGTTTGAAGACTTGAAATGGCGCAGTTTTAAGCAGCATAAAAGCGTTATGTCTGAATATGGCGCGACCAATCCGGCCGAGTTTTTTGCCGTTGCTACCGAGACATTTTTTGAAAAACCAACACAGCTGTACAACACGCATCCGCCGTTGTTTGAAGAACTAAAGCGCTATTACGGAGTCGACCCACGCCAATGGCAGACAATACCAAAAAAGTAGAATTGACTTTAATAGAAATCCATAACATATTGATATAGATAATATTACTGATGTTATCCGTCATCTAAAGCCAGTGACATCAATCCACTTATTTCGATAACCAGCCGCAGCAGCCTAATTTTGTGTTGTGATCAGAGCAACGCTCTGGCTAATAAATAACACAGCATTCATTCAGCCACCCTTAGAGGAAAACATTTTGACAACCAAGAACCTTACCGACCAGGAATCAACCAACCTCAAGCGCACCGACGAATGGGCTGCCGAGTGGAGTATTCCAACCGGATCATCCGAGAAATTGGTGAACGAACTCTACGCCGATGAAACAGAAATTCACGGGGTGTTGCAATCAACCAAACCCATGATCAAGGCGGGTGACGGTAAAGCGAAGCTGATGGCATTTGAAAAAGCGGGCGCGCGTGCCATGAAGTCACGGTCAATGAAATTCATCAAAAAAGTGGCTCAGGGCGATACCGTTGCCGTGCAAGTAGAAGTCGACTATGTGATGGCTGACGGCCGTGCGGGAACTGATTGGTTTGCCGCCTTTCTTACGTTCAATGACGAAGGGCGAATTACCATCGATCACACCTTCCTGCGCGATAGACCTTTTAGTGAACTGTAGTGTCCTTCGGTCTATTCCCAGATAACACCTATCGCTTCATTTTCACAGCGCTCTACACTGGCGCTGTGACGTTTTTCGACGTCATCACGAAGAATTTTTAAGGTGTGGGTCAGCAACAAATTCTCAATGCTCCAACCCTCTGAGCACACAACGACATGACTCATGCGCTCGTGAGCTTCGATAGTGTCGTTCACCTCCTGCCGATACTGCTCCAGTGACGCCGCTACCTCATCTTTGCCGAGGTTCGAAGACGCGTCTGTCAATGTAACCAGTAGAACTGTCTGCGGAAGGCCAGAGCCCACCAAACACATTTGCTCAACGTGAGGGCACGCCGAAAACTTATTTTCTACTGGGGCTGGAGCAACATACTTACCCTTAGCCGTTTTAAAAATCTCTTTCACGCGACCGGTAATATGTAAGAAACCATCATCGTCCAAGTGGCCTTTATCGCCCGTGAGAACCCATCCATCAACGACCGTTTCGGCGGTCTTCTCAGGGTCTTTATAGTATCCAACCATGGCGCTGGGCGCGCGTAATAGTATTTCTCCGTCGTCAGCAATTTTTAGCTCGCCAGAGACTTTATCGATAATTTTACCAACGCTGCCAATACGATTATAAGTGCCGGTATTGATCGTGCCAGACATGCATTCAGACTGACCAAACCCTTCATATAAGGGTAAACCAAGAGATTGCCATGTATGCAAGTCTTTGGAGGAAATGGGCGCCGCACCTGAAAATGCAAACGTACACTGATCCAGCCCCATCCCCTCTAACAGTGATTTACCTGCCTGCAATGCTTGTTCCGGGTTACTCTGCAAACCCTGCCAAACGTCACTGCCCAGCTGATTGACAATCGCGGCTTTTAAGTTGACCCATATGCGTGGCACTGCAAATAGAAACGTCGGCCTTATCGCCTTCATGTCTGCTGGAAAAGACGCCTTATTTTCATTAAAAAATATCGCGGCACCCGAATAGATAGCGTGCAACTCAATAAGCACACGCTCTCCCGCGTGCGCCAGAGGTAAATAGGACAACAAGCGTGAATTTGTATCTGAGCCTGTAATAGGCGGCAATGTAAATCCAGCATAGGGGAGGGTAGAATGCGAGTGCATAACTCCCTTAGGCATACCGGTAGTCCCCGACGTGTAAACGATCGTCCACAAGGCGTCGGGATCTGGCGTCGGGCTGCCCTGAATCGAGGCCGGGCTGGCAATAATCTCGGACCAGCTGCTATCACAAAGGGAGGCACAGTTGTCGCCAATTGCGATAATAGGTGACCCTTCGGGCAGCGCTTCGCGCATAGCTGATATATCCAGGCTGCCATCGGTAAGCAGCGCGACCATATCACTGTGTTCAGCCACATAAATCATCTTGTCCTGTGTCATGGTGGCGTAAATGGGTACCAACACAAACTCACCCATCATACAGGCCAAATCAGTCATGACCCAATGGGGCGAGTTGGCAGCACATATACCAATCTTGTCACCACGCTGCAATCCCATGCCCTGCAGCGCGGCGGCTATCTTACGACTTTGTCGGCCAACCTCAGACCAGGTATAGGATTGCCACTGCCCTTGATAAGACATGCTCAGCCAGACCGTGTCTGGCCTTTGCATCTCCCATTGATAAAACATGTCTAGCGGTGTTTTAAAGTTTTCAAGTGCAGCCGTGTTTGTCATGACCCTGTCCCTTTTTTATGGTGCCAATAGCCTACGAGATATCACTGGCGTCGTGACGCTCTAATACCTGCGTTTCTTCTGGGCCCCAAGCCCTGTTAACTCTGCGGCCTCTCTCTACAGCGGGGCGTGCTTCAATTTCTGTCGCCCAGCGCGCCACATGGGTATAGGACGCCACATCAAGAAATTCAGCGGCTTCATAACCGTTATGAAGCACGAGCATGCCGTACCAGGCATAAGTGGCCATATCGGCAATGTTGTAGTCGTCACCACATAAGTAGCGACGCTCGGCAAGGTTCCTATCGAGAACATCTAACTGCCGCTTTACCTCCATTGCAAAACGATTAATGGGGTATTCAAATTTTTCCGGAGCGTAGGCATAAAAATGGCCGAAACCGCCACCCAAATAAGGGGCGCTGCCCATCTGCCAAAAAAGCCAAGACATACACTCTGCTCGTTCGGAGAGACCCTTTGGATA
>CAYNZI010000313.1:0-4180 GCA_964401565.1 uncultured Spongiibacteraceae bacterium | reverse complement strand
GGCCCCCTTCTGGTGCTGGTCCTGATCACAAGTATTTTCATTTTCTTCGGCCTTTGTGGCTGCTAGGGGGCGTGCCTTTCATTTTTCTGGTTTTGTTGCAGTTGCAGCGCCGCGATGTTCTGGGCCAGTGGCGCCTGGTTATTGCTGATCATCTATTGTCGAAGATGATAGTCGAACGTGACGATAACCATTGGTTTGGCCCTATCGGTGCAACCGGTTTGCTAACAGTATTACTTTTTATTGCGCTTGCTGGGCCCAGTTGGGAGAAACGCCCGTCGCCTTTCTCGGAAGACAACGCGGCATTGATTATTGCCCTCGATCTCTCTGAGTCAATGAATCAAGGCGATATTCAGCCGAGCCGCTTACAGCGAGCAAAACAGAAAATCATGGATTTACTGTCAATGCGAGGAGACGCATACACGGGCCTAATTGCCTACGCAGGTACTGCACATACTGTTATCCCGCTCTCGAATGATCGACAGGTTATCAGTCATTTTCTTGATGCTATGTCCACTAACATGATGCCTCGGCCGGGTAAGTCACCGGAATCTATTTTGCCGGTTGTTCAGCGCTTGCTAAATGAGGTGACAGTGCCAGTGACGGTGCTAGTTGTTGGCGATGGGGCTACAGAGCAAACCATTCATGCATTTGAGCGGTTTTTTGAATTAACACCTCATCAATTACTTGTCTGGGGCATTGGCATGACCCAGAAAGAACTCAACGACCGGGTTACAGAAAGCTACAGTGAATCGACCATCGCTGTGCAAGATGCCATGCTGAAACGGCTGGCGTCGGTAGCTGATGGCCACTACCAGCCAATGACCATAGATAAGTCGGACGTGGAGCGAATATATAAAAAGGTGGACAACTATTTTCTACTTGCTGAAGATGATAATCGGCCGTGGGTAGATGCGGGTTATTATCTGGTGTTTCCCGTAATGGCGATCTTTCTTCTATGGTTTAGGAAGGGATGGACGTTGCAATGGTAGCGCAAAAAATATCAATTATCTCGGGGCGGTTATCTTCCCAAAAGCGCACACTGATGTTGATAAGCTTGCTGTCGTTAATCATTTGGGCGGGACTGTATCCGCAGCGTTTTGTCAGTTTGTGGTTGACCTCCGATCAACAGGGTCGGATTTTTTTTGACCTTGGTTATTATCAACAAGCGGCGAAGTCGTTTCAGAACCCCTTGTGGAAGGGCATCAGTTTTTATGCTGCCGAAGAATTTGAAACAGCGGCGACATTGTTCTCGCAGTACTCCGATGAAAATGGCTTGCTAGCGCAGGGTAATGCTCTCGCTCATTCCAGAAATTATGTCGATGCGATGATTGCCTACAATCAGTTGTTAGCGACGTACCCGACGAATACCAATGTAACCGCCAACATGGTGATTGTTCAGGCATTGATTGATGCCAATCAGCGGTTGTCTGAAAGTCAGCGAGCTGAAGGGGATGACAATATTGCTAGCGAGGATGAAACCGGTCCCAGGTCCTCCGGAGGAGATGAGCGGGTTCAGGTTGATATTCAACCAAAAGAGCAATTGTCCGCGGATCAGCTTTTGCAGGATCCAGCGTTGACTGAAATGTGGATGCGACAAGTTCAGAAAGACCCCAGTCGTTTTTTACGGATGAAATTCTATATGCAATTGGAGCAGCAACAAGCTGGCGACGATGAGCCTAATGGTAACGGAGGAGTGGAGCCTTGAGGGTCTTTGTGCATGCATTAATATTGTTGCTGTTGTCGTTTAGCGGTCTCACACAAGCGAGCACCATCGAAGAGCTTCAAAGGGATGGTCATCTACAAGTTGACTATCGTATTGCTACGGTGGGTGATGTTGTTCAATACCAGCCTGTGACGTTAGAAATTGAAGTGTCTACCGATCGTTGGTTCTCTCGTGGCACTAGAGTCCCCCGATTTGAGATAGAGGGTGCTGTGGTTTATCGGGGTAGCGAACTGTCGACTAATTCGAGTCGAACTGAACGAGGTCAAACCTGGGCGGCGCAGTTGTGGACGCTGGTATTCTACCCGCAACAGTCTGGCACTATTGAATTACCGGAAATAGAAGTTTTTGTATCGACTAACACCGAGGGAAATATCGCCGTAGAAGGTACCGTCATGCTGCCGGCGATAAGTCTGGAAGTCGTACTGCCCGATGAAATGCAAAATATTGCTCATTGGGTGGCGACAAGTCGCTTGTCTATCACTGAGACCTATGAGGGATTGAAGGCCAGCTACCAACCGGGTGATGCGATCACCCGAACAGTGAAAATGGCGGTGGATGATGCTCCAGCAATGATGTTGCCAGCTATCGATATGCCGGTCGTTGATGGTCTTGGCCTTTATGTTGTACCGCCGAAAGTGTTTGAAAAAAGCAACCGTGGAACATTGGTTGGTTATCGTGTGGAGCAATTTGTCTATACGATTGAGCACGCAGGAGCTTATCAATTGCCAGGGCAGTCGTTTACTTGGTGGAATTTAGACAGCGAAACAAAAGAAGTGATCAGCTTGGCTGCCGTTGATATCGTCACCGAAGGCTTTGATGCGACAGTTGATACCGGTGGTGATTATGGGCAGGCATCGTCCGACGAATTATCGTGGAGAACAGTTGTTTATGCGTTAATAGCGGTAGCTGGTAGCTTGCTATTAATCTGGTTGCTGCGACTATTGAGACTGAAACAGCGTTTAATTACCAGGCGCCAGATAAGATCAGCGAAACGCGATTTTGTCGAGGCAGTGAAACAAGGGCGGGCAGCAGATGCTTTGCAATGTCTGTATGTGAAACTAGAAAGTTGCCCTCAATTTAACGGAGTGAAAACGCTGGAGAATGTTTTTCATTCCGATAGCGAATGTGTAATATTGCTCGCGAAATTGAAACGTCAGGCTTTTAGTTCGAAAGAAGGTGTCGGGTTAACACGAAAAGAAGCGAAACAGTTATTTGATTTTTTCACCGTTCGAAAATCAGCGCAGTGGCCGTGGCAGCAAAAGGTCTATCTAAGTTTAAACCGGTCGGTATAATCAGCTTGTCGGTAATTTTTTGAATCGATTGCCGGACAATTATTGTTGGCCAGTTTGGTTTCACAATAGGCCTTACGGTGTTCGTTTAGCAAGAAACAAACTGCATTCATTATTCAGAGATAAGTCCATGATTCACCGATACATTACGTATTTTTCGATTATTTTTCTATTACACAACGTCTCTAATGTGATGGCAGAGGCGAGTGAAGGTGAGGCAGTTGGCTCGGCCTTGCATCAATTTCGTGTTGTGGATGTTGTTGATGGGCTGGACACTCCTTGGTCTATGGCCTGGTTGCCAAATGGAGATATGTTGGTGACTGAACGGCCTGGCCGCTTGAGGGTCTTCAGCAAAGGAGAGCTGTCTTCGCCAGTAAAAGGGGTTCCTGAGGTTCATGCGGAGTCGCAAGGAGGGCTGTTTGATGTGCTTCCCCATCCGAATTTTGCATCCAATAGCCTCGTCTATTTGAGTTTTGCTAAACCATTAGCCGACGGCTCTACAACAACGGTCGTCAGGGGGCGCCTGCAAGACAACAGACTTTCTGCCATTGAAGAAATATTCCAGGCAAAAACATCGGGTAAAAGCGGTCATTATGGCGGGCGGCTGGCATTTGATAATCAGGGTTATTTGTTTATCACGGTGGGGGATAGGCAGGCGGGGACCAAGGGCGACCTGACTTTGCATCCGGCACAGAATCGGTCGAATCATCAGGGGGTTGTCGTTCGGTTGAAGGATGATGGGAGAGTTCCACTCGATACCCGTTCATTGGCCAGCAAGGGATGTTGCCCGAAATATGGAGTTATGGACACCGTAATCCACAAGGCTTAGCGGTGCATCCATTGACGGGAGATTTATGGGCGGGTGAACATGGACCACAAGGTGGCGACGAACTGAATATCGTCAAATTTGGGCTGAACTATGGCTGGCCAGTGATTGGTTATGGTGTTAATTATGGGTTGGGGAAACCTATACATGAGGCACAGACGCAGGACGGTATGGAGTCTCCATTACATTACTGGGTGCCGTCAATTGCCACATCTGGTCTGATGATTTACGGTGGTGACAAATTTCCTCGATGGCTGGGTAATATTTTTGTTGGCGGGTTGCGAGGTCAGCAATTAGCGCGGGTCACTCTGAGTGATGATGCAAAAACAATTGTTGCAGAAG
>CAYNZI010000312.1:0-4192 GCA_964401565.1 uncultured Spongiibacteraceae bacterium | reverse complement strand
GTTCCTCCGGAAAACCTTGTAGGGTTGGTCTCTATCCGTGGTTCAGGTCATTCTCATGTGGCCATCCTGGCCCGGTCAATGGGAATTCCTACGGTTATGGGGGCAGTGGACTTACCCTTTACACAGTTAGAGGGTAGAGAAATTATCCTCGATGGCTACAACGGCCATGTTTATTTCAATCCTTCTGCTGAGCTGTATGGCCGTTTCCAGGAAATTTACGAAGAAGAGCAGCAGTTGTCCAAAGGGCTCGAAGCATTAAAAGATTTGCCCTGTATCACTACCGACGATTATCGCATGCCGCTGCTGGTGAATACGGGTCTGCAGGCGGATATTGCGCGCTCTCTGGATAGGGGGGCGGAGGGCGTCGGGCTGTATCGGACTGAGGTGCCATTCTTGTTGCGAGAGCGTTTCCCCAGTGAGGAGGAGCAGCGGCAAATCTACCGGGAGCAGCTGGAAGCTTTCGCGCCTATGCCGGTAACTATGCGGACCCTCGATATTGGCGGCGACAAGTCGTTGCCGTATTTCCCCATTGAAGAAGACAACCCGTTTTTAGGGTGGCGGGGTATTCGTGTCACACTGGATCATCCAGAAATTTTTCTGGTGCAGGTTCGGGCGATGATGAAGGCGAATGCGGGGCTGGGTAACCTGCAAATTATGCTGCCAATGATTAGCAGTGTTCCTGAATTGGAAGAGGCGCTGGAGCTGATCTATCGTGCCCATGACGAGTTGGTGGTGGAGATAGGTGTTGATCTGGAAGTCCCGGTCGTCGGTGTTATGGTGGAGGTCCCCGCGGCGGTGTACCAAGCTCGTGAATTTGCCAAGCGGGTTGGGTTTCTCTCTGTGGGGTCAAACGACTTAACGCAGTATTTACTGGCGGTTGATCGCAATAATGCCCGCGTTGCAGATATTTACCAGGCTTATCACCCTGCGGTGTTACAGGCACTGCAAAAAGTGGTGGATGATGGTCACGCAGAAGGTCGTAAAGTGAGTATTTGTGGTGAGTTGGCAGGTGATCCCGCGGCTGCAATTTTGCTCACAGCAATGGGTTACGATGTCTTGTCGATGAATGCGACCAATTTGCCGCGAGTGAAACTGGTTTTGAGAAGTATTAGTATCGTGCGTGCACGGGAATTGTTACAAGAGGTCATGACCATGGAGAGTGCCCCTCAAATCCAGGCGTTTATGGAGAAGGCGCTCATTGATACCGGCGTGCAGCAGCTGGTTAGGCCGCAAATGGCGGAAATTAACTAGCTGGAAATTTTATTCGCGGTTGCTGTGACGCCTTCGATCCGATGCGTCACCTGACTCCCCATTTTACCGCTGGGAGAAAACGCTTGTTCAAGCCATTCGCTGTTATTTTGGTTGTCTATTTTCAATACGGTACAGTTGCGAGTGCCGTAACTATCGCCGTGGATGGGTGGGATAAAGCGGCTCGATAAAACAATTTCAGTATCAATGTCGATACCGGTGCTGGGGACCTTCGACGCATGTGCGGGTGTGTCATCCAGCAGGACATGAAGTAAATGCTCCGCTTCCGTGGTTTTTTCAAGTGCTGTTTTCAGGGCGTTTTTCCCCTGCTCCACTTTGGGCCAGGAATCATTGAGTACGCCGTTGCTCAAGCCGTGGACGCCCGCGTTAAGCTCGATAGTGTTACCCGTCTGATTGGCGTAGTAGAAGAGCTGATCGGGGCTGCCAAGGAGCAAGTTAAAACCCGCATAATCGAGTCTCTTTCGATTGATTTCATGTAAAAATTCTTGTGGGCTGATGTCCGAGCGTAAAAAACTCTTACACAGAGCTCCTCGGGAAATTGCCGGATTTGGTGGTGTGTGGGTACTACGGTAGTTAGTTACAGCGGCAAAACGCCCCCGACGCGTAACCCCCATCCATGTACCGCCGGCCTGAAGATCTTTGCCGGCAAAAATCTCTGGCGACTCGGGCCAATAATGAGCGGCTTTGGTGGGTCGATCGAAGAACTCATCTCTGTTCGCAGCTATGATCAGTGGGTAGTCAGAGTGATGTTGATAAGCAAATAAAATTAAGCACATGGTTACGCAATAATTCCAGACTATAGTGTTGAGTGTGAGCGTGGCATAATACGCCACCGATAAAAAATGATAAGACGTCACGCTGAAACATATGCTAACACATCCTGATATCGACCCGGTTGCCGTATCACTGGGACCTATTTCAATCCATTGGTACGGCCTAATGTACTTGGTGGGTTTTGCCGCAGCTTGGGGTATCGCGGTTCATCGGTCGGGGTTTGACAATTCGCCGATAAAGCGAGGTCATGTTGATGACTTGATATTCTACAGTGCGCTTGGTGCTGTTTTGGGTGGTCGATTTGGTTATGTGATGTTTTACAATTTTGACAAATTTTTAGCTGATCCGCTGTGGTTATTCAAACTCTGGGAGGGCGGAATGTCATTCCATGGCGGTCTTCTGGGTGTATTTGTTGCAATGATAGTTTTTGCTCGTAAGCTGAATGTGAGGCTGGGAGCATTGGTCGATTTTGTTGCACCTATGGCGCCTGTAGGTTTGGGAATGGGTCGAGTGGGTAATTTTATTGGTCAGGAGTTGTGGGGGCGACCCGCTGATGTTAGTGCTGTACCTTGGGCGATGATATTCCCCGATGATCCCTCGGGGCTGGCTCGCCATCCCTCTCAGTTATATCAAGCCTTGCTCGAGGGAGGCGTTCTGTTGTTGATCGTTTACAGCTTCTCCGCAAGGCCGCGGCCGAACTGGTCTGTTGCCGGGCTGTTTCTTATTGGGTATGGGCTGTTCCGGTTTGCGGTCGAGTTTTTTCGGGCGCCGGATAGCCATATTGGTTTCGATGCCTTTGGTTGGCTAACACGGGGGCAAGTCTTATCGTTGCCGATGATTGTCGGGGGTGTTGTTTTAATGATTTATGCCTACCGGTGGCAGGCGGCAGAGCCCATAAAAACCAGCTCAAAATCGGCTAAAAAGGCCGCGGGAAAAAATCGCTAAGTCGTCATTTTTGTAGGTTAACAACATGCAGCAATATCTCGATCTAATTCAGGATGTCATAGATAACGGTACGGATAAGGGTGATCGTACTGGCGTGGGTACCCGGTCGGTATTTGGACGCCAAATGCGATTTGATTTAAGTGAAGGTTTTCCATTGGTGACGACTAAAAAAATTCACCTGAAAAGTATCATCTATGAGCTAATTTGGTTTTTGAACGGCAGCACAGACAATAACTGGCTGAAAGAGCGGGGTGTTTCTATTTGGAATGACTGGGCATTGGCGAATGGAGATCTTGGGCCCATATACGGAAAGCAGTGGCGAAGTTGGGACTGTCCTGATGGTTCGACCATCGACCAGATTGCTGAGCTGGTAAAGATGATCAACGAAAAGCCGGACTCTCGTCGTCTAATTGTCAGCGGCTGGAATCCTGCTGACTTGCCAGACGAGTCTATTGCTCCAAGGGAAAATGTCGAGCAGGGGCGAGCAGCACTGCCACCTTGCCATACCTTATTTCAGTTTTACGTCGCCAATGGTCGGCTTTCTTGTCAGCTGTATCAACGCAGCGCCGATTTGTTCTTGGGTGTGCCGTTCAATATTGCCAGTTATTCGTTGTTAACCCATATGATCGCACAGCAGTGTGATCTAAAAGTGGGTGAGTTTGTGCATACTTTTGGTGATTGTCATCTCTACAGCAATCACCTGACTAGTGACATCGTGTATAAACAATTACAGCGGGAGCCGCGAGAACGGCCTCAGTTGCAACTAAAAAGACGACCTGAATCAATTTTCGACTATCAGTTTGACGATTTTGAATTTGCGAATTACGACCCTTTTCCGCTGATAAAGGCGCCGATTGCGGTATAGCTATTCCCTCCTATTTCTAACCTGGAAGTTCATGTATATGTCCGACAATGTTGATGTTGTTATTGCCATGATTGTGGCTGTGGCAGAAAACCGGGTGATTGGTCGCAATAATCAATTGCCTTGGCATTTGCCGGGCGATCTGAAGTATTTCAAGACAACAACCCTGGGGAAGCCGGTAATCATGGGGCGTAAAACCTATGAATCGATTGGTAAACCCTTGCCCGGAAGGGCCAATATCGTTGTTACCGGTAATCGAAACTACGTTGAAGAGGGCGTTAACGTTGTTCACAGTATTGATGAGGCTCTTCAGCTGGCTACTAGCA
This sequence comes from uncultured Spongiibacteraceae bacterium, assembly GCA_964401565.1. Classification (GTDB taxonomy): domain Bacteria; phylum Pseudomonadota; class Gammaproteobacteria; order Pseudomonadales; family Dasaniaceae; genus Oceanicoccus. Next base: position 16 of record CAYNZI010000312.1, on the reverse strand, counting down.
TTGCCATTATTGATGG
>CAYNZI010000311.1:0-4220 GCA_964401565.1 uncultured Spongiibacteraceae bacterium | reverse complement strand
GCACAACCCAGAGGGAGACTTCTCCTTAACAGAAAGGGGGCTTTTATTGGCTGACCGCTTTAGCGAGAGGGGTGTGGGTCTTACATATTCTGGAATGGCTGTTTTGCATCCGCAGTTGTTTTCTTTTTGCCCTAGTGGCCCCTTCCCATTGAGACAGCCGCTGATCGATGCCATGGGTGAGGGTCGAGTGAGTGGAGAGTTTTTTAGAGGCCAATGGACCGATGTCGGTACACCGGCGCGCTTGCAGGTGCTGGAGCAACAAATATTAGGCGTTAACGACTGACCTCAAAACCGGCGACATTTTTATCCAGCCAGCCACGAATTCGTTTGGTGACACTATTATCACTTTTTTGCTGCTTGCCTGAGGCTTGGGACAGTCGTATTTGAAGGTAAGCGGTGTTGATTTTCCCTCCCGCTATGGCCTTACGCTCATTGGCTTCTCGTTGTTCAACATAGTCTCCATTCGAAAAGGCATCGAGTACAGGAATTGTAATCTCGCTGAGTTTTTGCAAAATGTCGGTTTCACCATCCGAGATTGAGTTGTGGGCGTTGATCATTATCAGCGCACGAATTGGGCTTTGCTTTCTGTTATCCGTGCCGGCAGACGACGTGGAGGCCGTGTAGAGAATACCTTGGGCGGCACCTTTGCCCTCGCCCAAGATGGCGATATTGTAGACGCCTTTTTCATTAAGAAACTGTATTCCAGCGGTAATCAGATTGACAGCGTGTTCTTTATTGGCGTCGCCCATGTTCAGTGCCAGAGTGTGCCAGTGGTTTTTCGACAGAGCAATTCTCATGGTGTTGATCGAGCCGAGAGTAGTGGGGTGCCTGGCAATGTCGGGTATCAATAGTACTCCGCCATGTGCAACGCCGCTCGTTTCGGCCAGGTAAAATGCCAGTTCCTGCTGTTGGTCGACGTTAAGCCAGGCCTTCTCCTGTTCATCTACCGCTTTGTCGAAAAGACTCTCGTGACCGGTATTCTGATCAGTGGCTTGCGCTAGTGACAGCGCGGGAATCCATAGCAAAGAAAAGAGGGTAATGATCAATTTTGTCATAGAACGTTACGCCTTACTGATTTGCTTAACCGTTTTCAGTAGAATAGCAGGAGTTTGTCGTTAATCTAGTGTGTTTAAAAACCAAAGGCCAAGTTATGAGTGATTATCTGATTGCCCCGTCTATTCTGTCAGCGGATTTTGCCCGATTGGGTGAAGAAGTGGATGCGGTGTTAAATGCCGGTGCCGACATTGTTCACTTTGATGTAATGGATAATCATTATGTGCCGAATCTTACGATGGGTCCGATGGTATGTAAGGCCTTGCGTAATTACGGGGTTACTGCACCTATTGATGTGCACTTGATGGTGAGTCCTGTTGATTCTCTGATCGGAGATTTTGCCGATGCCGGGGCGAGCTATATTACCTTTCATCCTGATGCGGCGATCCATGTCGATCGATCCTTGGCAATGATACGGGATGCTGGGTGTAAAGCTGGGCTGGTATTGAATCCGGGCATGGGGGTGGAGTCGCTGAAATATGTCATGGATAAGCTCGATATGATTTTGTTGATGTCGGTAAATCCCGGTTTTGGTGGCCAGGCGTTTATTCCCGGAACACTGGATAAATTGCGTGACGTAAGACAGCTAATAGATGCCAGTGGGTTTGACATTCGATTGGAAATTGACGGGGGAGTCACTGCCGACAACATTCGAGATATTGCTGAAGCAGGGGCTGATACTTTTGTTGCCGGCTCGGCTATTTATAACAAGCCTGATTACCAACAAGCGATTAACGCGATGCGTGACCAGTTAGCGCTGGCTAAAAGCTGATTGAGTAGCCGGCTGTTATGAGTTTTATCAATCGATATTTTGATGCTGGTGCTCCACAGGCAATTCTATTTGATCTGGACGGGACATTGGTGGACAGTGCGCCTGATTTGGCTGTTGCCATGGATAATGTTTTGCGACAGCTGTCATTGCCTACTGCGGGCGAGGATCGAGTGCGAGGCTGGGTGGGAAATGGAGCCAAAAAATTGGTGCAACGGTCGCTGGCATTTGCGTATGGGCAGGACGAAAATCAGATAGGCGACCAACGCGTTGATTCCGCATTGGAATTATTCTTGGAGGAATATCGACAAACCAATGGTCTTTCTAGTCATTTGTATCCGGGGGTGGTCGACGCGCTGAAGGTTTGGCGCGATTATAAAATTCCGATGGCCGTGGTGACAAACAAACTTATCGAGTTTGTGCCTTCGCTGTTGTCGGGGTTGGATATTGATCACTATTTTGTCGCGCTTGTCGGTGGGACATGCACACCGGAGAAGAAACCGTCAGCACTGCCTTTGTTGTACGCTTGCGAAACCCTGAATGTAGAGCCCGAAAGATGTTTGATGATCGGTGATTCTCGCAACGATGTGCAGGCTGCAAGGGCTGCAAAAATGCCGGTTGCTGCGGTGGACTACGGTTACAACCACGGTGAGCCGATAACGTGTTCACATCCAGACATTGCTGTTGGTTCTATTTTTGATTTGTGTAGGTGATTGTTTGCGCAGCCTATTTTAACATGGCGTAGAGGATATACTTTGGTTACTTACAATAGTATTTACGACATGGCTTGTTTAAGAAAGGGTAACGCCAAGCAAGTTGAAGCCCTATTAGACAAACCTAAAACCAAGCGACAGCTCAAAAACATCCCCGACGCTATCTATTTGGCTGAAATGTCGAAAAAAATATTTCAGTCGGGCTTCGTGTGGCGAGTGGTTGAGGCAAAGTGGGCCAATTTCGAGGAGTTATTTTGGGACTTTGACATCGATAAGTTATTGATGATGCCTGATGACATGCTGGAACGAAAATCTCAGGACAAGAAGATTATTCGTAACCATAAGAAAATATGGGCTATACGAGAAAACGCTATCTTCATCGACTCGGTTCGTCGTCACTACCATATTAGCTTTGCCGAATTTATAGCCGATTGGCCAGCGGAGGACATTAGCGGCTTGTGGTTGTATTTGAAGAAAAACGGAACTCGCTTGGGCGGTAATATTGGTCCCTATGCCTTACGCGCATTGGGTAAAGATACTTTTTTACTCACACGTGATGTCGAAGGTTTCTTGCGTGAACATAACGTTATTGAGACCGGGATTACTACCAAATCGGCGCTGAATAATTCGCAGCGGTTCTTCAATGAATTACAACAAGAGTCTGGCCGCAGCTTAATGGAGTTAAGTCGATTGGTTTCCTATTGCCACGGCGACAATGTTGTTGGTGTTCAGTCTATAGCGTCCAAAAGGTGAAGGCGTTTCCTTGGGCAATGGAGCACTACTCGCTACGTTTACGTCAGTAGTTGGTTGTACTGGGGTTGATGTTTGTGAGCTCGGCAACGGCGTGACGTGATTGCTCCACAGCTGGCGGTCCTCCGGACTACCTTCACTCCCGCCCGAGCCCTGCTTAAAAAACAGCAGGTCTCAGTCGCTCACTCAGCGCTCATCTTTTATGTTCCGTGATAACGCCACTCCATTGCCTCTGATTGCAGTGATTCCATGGCACAATATTTCCAGCAGTTAGTACCACTGTATCTGTATCAAAATCGTTTTCGTTTTTGCTATCACAACACCCAAAATTTAGCACAGTGGTAGAGGAGCAGGCCGGGTATCGCTGAGGAATAGTTAAAGTTCAGGCTGAGGGAGTGGAAGAGACAGCGAAGCGTTTTAAGGCTCTGGAATGGACGAGGGACGCCGGGACGGCCCAGAACTATGGATCGGTGGTGCCCGGTCTGATCCTCGGTATCAAAAATCCAGTCTACGAAATTCACATCAACCGTTAATTGTTCTGAGTGAATATTTGGGTTGAAGTGGATGTTATTGAGCCCGGCAACGGAGCGACGTGATTGCTCCACAGCTGGCGGCCGTCCCGGCTACCTTCACTCCCGCCAGAGCCCGGCTTGAAAAGCAGTCGGTCTCAGTCGCTCACTCAGCGCTCATCTTTAATGTTCCGCAATAACGTCACTCCATTGCCTCTGATCGCAGTGATTCCATGACAGAGGATGACTGTTCATCAATATTGATATCAATACCAGTATCAGTATCAGTGCTGGTATCAGAATCGAGTCACTTAAAACTTAGCACAATGGTAGAGGAACAGGCCGGGTATCGCTGAGGAATAGTTAAAGTCCAGGCCGAGGGAGTGGAGGAGACAGCGAAGCGCTTTAAGGCTCTGGAACGGACGA
>CAYNZI010000310.1:0-4228 GCA_964401565.1 uncultured Spongiibacteraceae bacterium | reverse complement strand
CTGCTTGCCTGTTTTACGGCCGGTAGTTGTGAGTAGCAATGTCGTCAGAGGTTTACTGCCCCCTTGAGGTGGCGTCCAGAGATGGCCCGCTTCACCATCGGCCAAATAGAGCTTGATATGGTCTTTGATCCAGTCTGGTAGTGATTGAGAAATTGTTGCGTCTGTCATGAGTGTTCTCCATTTTTCTGATCAAACGGATGAGCTTGTTCTCGACTGTATACCAGCGATGGGCAAATGGAAATGCATATACGAGAATATAGAGATTCACACGCTCAAGGAGATAGTTATATGGAAGTCTTTTTAGGCGAGCATTGGCCATCATTGTGACAGTAGGTCAGGCTGGTGATGTTTTTTCAAAAATATGGGCTGCTGGGCTGCTGGGGTGGAGGTGGGCCCTCTCTAATGGCAATGATTTATTCGCATGACGGCTCGAGGCGGGGATGTTAGCATTCGACCATTATTGACTATGATTCGGAATGACAATGAAGCAGACGATCACTTTCTCCTTACTGGTACTTTTTTCATCCTTTGCCTATTCAGCGCCTGAACTAAAAGGGTCTCCTGAGGAGCTGCGCCAATTTCTGCATCCTCGAGATAAAGTGGTTACCATTTACGGTGACGCAAAAGAAACGGCATATTCCGACAAGGCCGTTGTTAGTCTTGTTATCGATACCGAAGATAAATTGTTATCTGAATCTATTGCCAAGAACGCCAGTTTGCGAGAGGAAATCACTCTGAACCTTATTGCTGAAGGACTTGCCAAGGATGATGTCAAGAGCTCAAAATTTTCTACTTCGCCTCAGTACGGTTGGTTTGGAAAAAAGCCAAACAGTTATAGAGTGATTAATAGAATGGCGATTGGCATTATGGATGAAGCCCATCTTCAAATTATTGCGGCTATTGCCGATAGTTCGGAAGAAATAAGTCTGTCTGATACCGCGTTCGAACACACCAGTAAAAATGAATTTGAAGACCAGGTTAAGAAGGATGCGTTAGCTAACGTGATGAGGCAGAAAGCGTTTTACGAGAGTAGCTTGAACGTTAAATTAACAGCGATTGGCTTTAGAAATGAAAATGTTCGCAGCAGAGCTACGCGCGGTGCAAGCTTGGTTGAAGAGATTGTTGTGACCAGTAGTAAAATCGCACGATACGACGAAATTTCTGAAAACATGAGTGCCTATGCTGAGTCAGAGGAATCCTCATTTGACGAGGTTCTGTATCAAGCGGGTATTTTTGTGGATTTTAAAATTGAGTAATAGCTCTGTCGCACAGCGGTCCATGACATATCAACTATATGAAGTGACCGAGAGCGATAAGCTCTTGTTAGCAGATCTTCGAGTCTCTGCGATGCGAGAGAGTCTTGAAGCACTCGATCATTTTTATGTGCACCCAGACTTTCAGCGCAGTGGTCTGGGAGGCGATGTATTGGAACGAATAAAGGCTGATTCCAAGGAAAGAGAATTACCGGTTCGTTTGGGCGCCTTGAGAAAAAGCCGGTCCAATGACTTTTACTTGAAACATGGTTTTGTGAAAACCGGTGAAGGTGAATGGGATATTTATTACCAGTTTTCGGGCGTTGAAAAGTAGCGTTACCGTATGAAAGTCTCGTTCGCTGTCCTAAATTCTAACCTGGAAAATAGTGATTTTGGCAATCGGTGTTGACTGTGATTGGGTTTGTTATTGAGTATATGTTTGAATTGAAAGGACTGAACCGTGGTGTCTAAGGCGTGTTAAAGTCAGTATGGCGTGATACAGAAATCTGGGCGCTGGCGGTAGCGGAAACCATCGTGTGGGCTGGAATCTACTATATCTTTGCCGCCTTGATGAGTCAGTGGGAGCGCGATTTAGGATGGTCTAAATCTGAATTGGCGATAGGCTTTACCTGCTGTCTGATGGTGTCCGGATTAATTGCCCCCCTTATAGGTAGCTTTATCGATAAAGGTTTCGGCAGAAAGGTGCTAATTGGCGGCGCTATTTTTGGAGGTTTTCTATTATCCCTGATGGTTTTCATGAATGCACTGTGGCAGTTCTATACCCTTTGGACGCTATTGGGTATTGCCGCTGCGTGTTGTTTTTATGAACCCTGTTTTGCATATATTACTCATACGCGCCCAGCGAATGCCAAGGCGGCTATAACGCTGGTCACGCTGGTGGCTGGTTTTGCGGGAACTCTGGCATTCCCTACCGCAAATATGTTGGCGCAATGGTATAGCTGGCGAGTTGCGGTCGGGTTTTTCTCGGCGATGATCCTTTTTGTTGCCGTACCTCTTTTCTATATTTCTACCCGCAGCGGGAGCAGGGCACAATTGCACCTGTCGTCTAATGACAGTAGTCAGCGTTCGTTAGATCGAAAATTAGCGCTGAGAGAGGCTATTACCGGTAGCCATTTTTGGGTGGTTACGATTTCTTTTGGTCTGATCATGATTAACCATAATGGGTTGTTGACGCACTTTTTGCCGATGATGGATGAGCGCGGGATAAGTTTGGAATTGGCCGTTTTAGCCGCGGCGATGATTGGTCCTATGCAAGTGCTAGGCCGTATCGCCATGGTGCTGACCGAGCAGTGGTTCTCCGCTTTAGTAACGTGTTGTGTGGCATTTAGTTGCCTGATTGTATCGTCGATATGTCTAATTTATTCAGTGGAATCTCCCAGGCTCATATTGGGTTTTGTTGTTTTCCAGGGCGTCGGGATTGGCGTGTTTAGTATTATGCGCCCGGTGATTATTGCTGAGTTATTCGGGGTGCGGGGCTTTGGTGCTATTTCTGGGGTGTCTGCGTCCGTTGGTCAGATGTCGATGGCTGCTGCACCGACACTTGTGGCCGCTATTTGGTTGCTCGGCGGATATGATACGGTGTTGCTATTCATGCTAGGCATTGCCGTTGTTGCTACCCTGATGTTCAGTTCGGTGGCTTTAACCCAAAGACGGCGGGCCTAGTTATCAGGTCAGATAAGGAGTCAAACCATCACTAACGCCCATTCACCGATCAAAATATTTAGAGAGAACTGGCATAAAGCAAGGTCGCAAAGTGACGGAAATTCACCCTATTGTACGTTGGCGACAGTCTCCGAAGACGGACAAGCTTGCATGCGAACACTGGTGCTTAGAGACATCGACGACGAGCAGTTTGTTGTGTTTGTAAATAATACGTCCGAGAAGTGGCGCCAGCTGCAGAATTCGAACCGATGCGAGATGTTGGTATTTTGGCCGACATTGATGCAGCAATACCGAATTCGAGGTGAATGCCAGGAAATTCCGTTAGACGCTATGAAAACACACTGGGCGCAAAAACCGTACGACTCAAAGTTGTTGGATCATTTTTATGCAGAAGGTCAATCGCAAACATCCACCATTGCCTCGAGGGAGGTTTTGTTAGGTGGGATCGAACGTTTAAAGCAGCGTTATCCAGCTGCTGAGGATGTTCCGTTTCCCGGTAATGCACAGGGGTTGGCTATTAATGCGAACTACATGGAAATATGGCACGGTTCTGAGACTGATCGTTTACATCACCGGCACCGTTATCTCCTGACTGACAATGGTTGGAGCAAGGAGATTCTCGTTCCCTGATGATGGCGGGACGATTACAGGCTGCTTTCTTCTGTCAGCGGTTCACGGCCGGAAGAGGCGAACCGATCCCGTGCTTTGTTAAAAAATGCTCTGATTAATAACCCCACGAGTACCCATGCCAAAGTTTGACTGAGCGCTTCCGGCACAAGGTGACTGTGTTGTTCGATACCCTCTCTAATATCGATGCTGTAGTAATTCAACGCTAAATCAAGCGCTCCACCAAAAACCATCGCCGTAGCAATGACGCCGAATAAATACGCGAGCAATGATCGCGTGCCCAATTCTTTGCCAACCACACCCAGTGTTGCGATATTGGTTGCGGGACCAGCCAGCATGAATACCAGTATGGATCCTGGCGATACACCGGCAAACAATAGTCCCGCTGCTATTGGCGTTGACGCTGTCGCACAAATGTACATCGGGATGGATACCAAGACCATCACGGTCATGGCAAGGATGCCTTCGCCATGTGACGCCAAAAAATCGGTTGATACAAATGTTTGTATAACAGCTGCGAAGAATATGCCGATTACCAGCCATTGCGCCGTATCGGCAATGAGCTTGCCGGTCGAAAAATGGAATGCCGAGATTAACTTGTCAGTCAACGTTTTTTCAATGGGCGCGTCAGAGCTACAACATGACGAGGGTTGCTCGCTAACCAC
>CAYNZI010000309.1:0-4235 GCA_964401565.1 uncultured Spongiibacteraceae bacterium | reverse complement strand
CCTAGGTTGCTGATGGAATATCGTGGATTGAGTAAACTCAAATCGACCTACACCGATAAGCTGCCGCAAATGATCAGTGAAGTCACTGGTAGAATTCATACGTCGTACCATCAGGCTGTAACGGCTACGGGTCGTTTATCTTCTTCAGACCCCAATTTGCAAAACATTCCAATTCGCACGGAAGAGGGGCGTAAAGTTCGCCACGCTTTCATTGCTCGTTCCGGATACAAAATTGTAGCCGCTGATTATTCCCAGATAGAGTTGAGAATTATGGCCCACCTGTCCCAGGACAAAGGGTTGTTAACGGCATTTGCCGAGGGCAAGGATATTCACCAGGCTACCGCTGCCGAAGTGTTTGGATTGGAGCTGGAGCAAGTGTCGACGGAACAGCGTCGCCGGGCTAAAGCGATCAACTTTGGTTTGATTTACGGGATGTCAGCCTTTGGCTTGGCTAAACAAATCGATGTGGGTCGTCACGAAGCCCAAGAATACATTGATACATACTTTTCACGTTATCCCGGCGTTAGAAATTATATGGATAATACCCGGGCCGATGCTGCCGAGCTGGGCTATGTGGAAACCTTGTTTGGCCGGCGACTGTATCTTCCGGAGATTAATGCCAGTAACGGTATGCGCCGCCAAGCTGCTGAGCGCACCGCTATCAATGCGCCCATGCAGGGAACCGCTGCAGATATTATAAAAAAGGCCATGGTCGCTGTGGATCAATGGTTACTGGAGACCAATATTGATGCCCTAATGATTATGCAAGTTCATGATGAATTGGTCTTTGAAGTAGCAGAGCAATCGGTGGATTCTCTGGTGTCTTCGGTTAATGAGTTGATGAGTGGGGCTGTTGTTCTAGACGTCCCTCTGATCGTCGATGTGGGCGTGGGCAACAACTGGGGTGAGGCTCACTAATTTTTTTTGCCACCCCGGGAACTTATTCGCTTAAATGGCGGTCGTAGTTACAGTGATTGAACATCACATTTTGCAGGTGCTTTTTTGGAGTACAGGTGAAGTCTCCTAAGCCAACACTTTCCCCTAAAAGTGTTGGCTTTTCACCCGGTGCGAATTATTCGTAGCCGGGTTTTTTTGTCCAGAATTTGTTGATTAATTTTTCAGTGATCTCGCCGCTGGGCACCGGGATTAGGATCGATAATGCTAACGACCTGGATTTCGTCTTCGTGGGCCAATGGTGTTTCGCCGATTCGGGGTTGGTTTACGCGGGTAGTTATTTCTTCAGCGTTAATCTTTCTTGGCCCGCTGTCTGTCATTACGTCTTGATATCCACAGCGAACACATTCGCGAACCTGTTGTTGCTGGGCATCCAGATACATTGTTAATTTATCCATCTCAGAGCACCGAGGGCAAACTGCACCAGCAATAAAGCGTTTCTTAATTTTTGCATCACTCATCGTTTAGATTCTGCTTTAACAATACCATTGTGCCTGAGAAGAGCGTCAACACTGGGCTCTCTTCCCATGAAGTTATGGAACAAAACACTGGGCTCCTGGGATCCTCCTTTTCGCAAAATTTCGGTCAGGAATTTTTCACCGGTAGAGCGATTAAAAACCCCATCAGCTTCAAATTTTGAAAAGGCATCGGCAGACAAAACTTCAGCCCATTTGTAACTGTAGTACCCAGCAGCATAACCGCCGGCAAATATGTGGCCAAAACCGTGTTGAAATCGGTTGAATGCAGGTGTCGAATAAACAGCTATCTTTTCGCGAACGTTATCTAAAACGGTTTGAATAGGTTCTGGTTGATCGGGATTATATTCATTGTGCATCTTCATATCAAACAGCGAAAATTCCAACTGTCGAACCATCATCAAACCCGCTTGGAAGTTTCTTGCAGAGAGCATTTTTTCCAACATGCTATTGGGCAGCACTTCTCCGGTTTGATAGTGTCCCGAAATAAGGGGAATCGCCTCTTTTTCCCAGCACCAATTTTCTAGAAACTGACTGGGCAACTCCACCGCGTCCCAAGGGACACCGTTAATTCCCGAAACAGCCGCACAATCGATTTCAGTCAGCATATGATGCAAGCCATGGCCGAACTCGTGAAACAGCGTGGTGACTTCATTGTGAGTTAGCAGGGAAGGGGCTGTCTCTGACGGAGGTGTAAAGTTGCAGGTCAGGAATGCAACGGGTAACTGGGTTTCACCAGAGGGCAACTTCCGTCTAACACGACAATCCGCCATCCAGGCACCGCCACGTTTCTGTTCTCGGGCAAACATATCGAGATAAAATTTTGCGATTACATTGCCGCTGCGCAACACATGGAAAAATTTCACATCCGGGTGCCAGCGATCAACGTTTTGTAGCTCGATAAATTCGAGGTCAAATAATTTCCCAACGATAGTGAACATGCCGCCAATGACTTTGTCGGCAGGAAAGTAGGGGCGGAGCTCTTCTTGTGAGAGGGCATATTTTTTCAGTCGGAGTTTTTCGCTGTAGTATGGAACGTCCCAAGCTTCGAGTCGTGCAAGGCCTAACTCATCGGCGAATGTTTGCAGTTCAGCAAAGTCTTGTCGAGCGACAGGTAGACTTTTCTCTGCTAAATCGAGCAAGAAATTTTCGACTTGCTGGGGTGTCTCAGCCATTTTTGTAGCCAGCGAACGCTGCGCATAATTGTCGAACCCCAGCAGTAGTGATAGCTCGTGGCGGAGGGACAGTATCTCATCCATTAAGACGCTATTATCCCACTGGCCTGCGTTCGGGCCCTGGTCAGAGGCTCGGGTAGTGTAAGCGGTATACATTTCTTGTCGCAGAGAGGCGTTATCGCAATACTGCATTAATGGTAAGTAGGCAGGAATATCCAGCGAAATAAGATAGCCTTCGAGCGACTTGGATTTCGCAGCTTGTCGGTAACTCTCTAGTGCAGATTCTGGTATCCCTGCAAGGTCTTCGATATTGTCGATTTTCTTATGCCAGCCGTGCGTGGCGTCCAGTACGTTGTTAGAAAATTGTGTGGATAATTCAGCAAGACGTTTTTTAATATCACCAAAACGCCGTTGTTGATTTTCCTCCAGCGCGATACCCGATAGTTTGAAGTCTCTTAGCGCATTGTTGACAGCCTTCTGTTGAGAAACAGATAGCTGCTGGTAAGCATCACTGTCCGCCAGCGTTTGGTAAGCTTGATACAGACGTTTGTTCTGGCCCATTTCGGTGGCGTATTCGGTGAGTTTTGGTAAGCAAGCACTGTAGGCTTCTCGCAATTCACTAGAGTTTTTTACACCATGTAAATGACTGATGGGCGACCATAGTTGATCCAGCTCGTCATCCCACTGTTCCAGTGCGTTAAGAAACGACACGTCGGGTTGTTGAGTGGCTTGTAGCATGTCACTGATACGCTGGCGGTTTTCAGCGAGTTTTTGGTCCAGTGTCGATTCAATTTCTTCTGGCTTAATGTTAGAAAATGCGGGAAGTAGCGGGGTAACCGATATTGATTTTGTCAAAATACAGAGATCCTGTAAGTGTATTGTTAGTTAATGCAAGGCGTATTCAGGTGGCCAATAGTAGCAAAGTTAGAGTTTAGATATAACAGATAATGGAAAGAGGTAGCGTGTTCCCTGATGAGTGACTGAGTTTCGTTAGCGGTGGCTAATCAAATAAACCCTTCAGTCCCGACAAGGTTTCCTGTCCCCGCTGTTGATTGAGCTCATGATCTTTTTCCTCGCCTTCCCATACTAGATCGTCGAAGGGAAGTTCGTCTAAAAATCGACTGGCAGCACAATCAATCATTTCTCCATATTGCTTTCTTTTGCTGCAATAGGTGAGGGCGAGTGTTTGTTTCGCGCGGGTAATACCGACATAACAAAGTCGTCGTTCTTCCTCAATATTGTCTTCTTCAATACTAGCGCGATGGGGAAGTAACTCTTCTTCCATGCCGATGATGTAAACGTGGGGGAACTCCAGCCCTTTTGACGCATGTAAGGTCATCAACTGTACCTTGTCCATGGCTTCATCGTCTTCTTCCTGGCGGTCCAGTAAGTCTCGTAAAACCAACTTGGCGACCGCAGATTGTATATCCTCTTCCTCGCCTTCATCTTTATCGATGGTGGATTGTAGGGAGTCGATGAGTGTGTACACATTGGCCATGCGACGTTCTGCAACCACGTCACTGGAGCTGTTTTGGTGTAACCAAGCCTGATAGTCCATATCACTGACCATTTCTCTTATTGCGGCCATGCCATCGCCGCTTTCACAGCGCTGGCTTACTCGATCTAACCA
>CAYNZI010000308.1:806-4238 GCA_964401565.1 uncultured Spongiibacteraceae bacterium | reverse complement strand
TTGGCGTAAAAAATATACCCGTGAACTCTATGCCGATGAAGTCATGGCTGTTTGCGATGATGCCGATATGCAGGATAAGCCAATAATTGTTGGGCACAGCTTCGGCGGTATGGTGACGTTAGTGGCAGCACAGCGGCATCACGAAAGATTGGGTGGTATTGTGTTAGTGGATTTCACAGTAAAGTCCAAAGAGCGACAAGAAGAGTGGTTTAACGACCGAGACGAACCTAGGCCGACGCGTGTTTATGCGTCTTATGAAGACGCCAGAGCAAGATTCCGACTAGCGCCACCGCAGCCCTGCGCCAATCAATATATTCTCGATTATATTGGGCATCATTCTCTGCGGGAAACCGATGACGGCTGGACTTGGAAGTTCGACCCCTCTATTTACTATGGATTTTCCATCGGCAATGATCACGAGGAAATTTTTCGAAATCTACCGATCCCTGTCGCCGGTATTATGGGACAGGATAGCTGGGGTTCTGACGCTGAAAACATGGACCCGATGCGTGAGATGCGTCCAGAGGCTCCTATGTTTTGGATTCCCGATGCCAATCATCATGTGTTCCTCGATCAGCCGCTTGCATTTGCGTCGGCACTCAAGGCCTTGTTTAGCTGCTGGCCTAGATAATTGCGCAAGTCATCACAATAAAATTGCAGGGAGATATAGCATGAAAAAATCATTCGGATTGAAAGCGTTATTTATCGGATGCTTGGCGTTCAGCGCCACATGGTTCGCTTATGCCGGTCTCGAACCGGGTGAGAGCCTTTATAGTAGTTGTGTTGCGTGTCATGGGGCGAATGCCGAGGGCGTTCTTGGTATGGGCCCAGCACTTGCAGGTCAAACAGACGTGTATCTGGGCCGACAGCTCAACCATTTTAAGGCGGGAGTACGTGCCGGTGAGATCGAGGACGTTTTTGGTGGCCAAATGCGCGCAATGAGTATGACACTGGTTGATGAACAGGCTGTGGCAAGCGTTGCGGCTTATATAGCATCGCTACCTGTTAGTGCAATCGCCAGTGCGGCGACGGGTGATACTGACAATGGCAAAATGGTCTATCAGGGAAGTTGTAGCTCATGTCACGGTGTAACGGCAGAGGGTAACCCGTTGGTAAACGCCCCTCGGTTGTCCGGTTTGGATGCGATCTATTTAGCGCGACAACTTAACAGCTTTCAATCTGGGTTGCGGGGCTCTCACGAAGATGATGTCTACGGCGGGCAAATGAAATTTATGGCTAAAAGCATTCATTCGGATAAGGACTTGACCGATGTGGTTGCTTATATTCGGTCATTGGCACAATAAACCACTGGACTTTGGTGTCTGTCTTACCAAAAGTTCTGGGTAGCGCCAACGCTGAAAAAGTCAGATTATTCGCTGACTTTTTCAGGCAAGGACTTTAACAGCTGTTTTATTTCTCGCTGTAATTGTTGATCTTCAGTTTTGGCGGCATATTTGCCGGCTTGTAAAGCACTGTTCACAGCGTGCTCTTTTTCATCTTGTTCTTTGAATAACAGTGCCATGGCATAACTGATGGAGGCAATGTAGTCGTTGGCATTGATACTTTGTGCAAAGGATAGAGCCTTTTCGTAAATGGCCATTGCCTCGGTAAGATCTTCTGTGAAATCAGCTAAGGTTTCCCACTGCACGGGATGGTTTTCCGCTTTGTCTTCGTATTCACCGCATAGGGTTTTGAGTTCTTCGTAATGGGTGTTGAACCGTTGGTCATCCTCTTCATCGGCCGCTAGCAACATCTCTGTTGCAAGGCTATGGACTTTTTTGTACAGCTTAGTACTCATGTATGTTGTTGTATTCATGGTGTTTTCCGAGTAGCGCGATGCATGGGTGGGAGCGGTTTCAATCGGGCATATATTGTGGGGTGCGATTAAAACATTGTTCCTTTGATACGCCAAGGATTGCAATAAGCATCTGGTGGCCGGCGCAAGGTTTTTATAGCGGTTTAGGCAGGTCGCACACAGGGTTTATACACTGTGCCAGCATAGTGGTTAACGGGCTTGTCCCCCAGCTGTTACAATGTCCGCTCACACCGAAGCAGCAAAGACCATTGGTACACAAAAGGCAGCAACATGAACTTAAAACAGGAATTGCAGAATTTAAACAACCGGCTCGATAAGTATCGGTCCAAGCTGGCGTCGGCGGAGCAGCGTGAAGATAAGGAAGTGATTACTCAGGCTACACGCGGTATAGAAAAAATTAACAAAAAAATTACCAACGTGAAAGCGCAGCATACTAGTCAGTTGAGCGACAAAGGCAGTGGTATTAAGTCCCTGGCTTTTAATCGTGCTCTGACTAAAGCAGAGCAGGCAGATATGGGGAAGTTGAAAAAATCTGTCCGTGGTTTGATCGTTGTACACCCAATGACAGCATTGGGCAGAGAAATTCAAGTGAAGGTTGTAACGGGTTACGCGCCCAACAAATTTTGATGCTACCTGACGGTGACCACTAGCGGCTATCGCTGAACCGATCATTCATTCGTAATTGGCATGCTCCGAGCATTTAATATAACCATTCTGTATTTGTCGAACTTATTACTATTTGTTAATGTTTAGTGAAGGGCTGTTCGAGTATTTAAAAATAATAATGGTTAAAAAAAAGGTGCTGGGAATGAATAATCCAATCGCATATTTGTTAATGATGGCATTGACTGTCTCAGCCGCACTGTTTGTTGTGTCGGCATTAGGGACGTTTTTGGTAGCATACAATAAGGATTTCAGGCGAGCGACGATGACTTGCCGTGGGAGTATTGATTTTGCGGCTGATAACGATGATTAGCTAACGCACGGCCAGTAGTCGGAGCAACGTTTTTTTGGCCGTAATATGCAGCATTAATCATCATCTAGCTTCCGTACATTTCCGTCTTTTCTGATACGTCCAGCCGTTGGCGTTGTGAGGCGGGCGCCTATAATCAGTGCGAAGCGGGGCATGGCCTGACGTGTGGCCATGGGTTGAAGTCAGGTATATCTCATCGCGGATGACTTCATTCGTGCGGACTAACTCAACCAGACCCGCGGTTGACATTGGTTCTACATAATCTCTCGTTACTCGCCGCCATTCATCGCTATAGCCCTTTTTATCGTGTCTTTTGTTAAATTGACCTATCGTATATTTTTGAAGCGCTAAGGCGGGGTATCATTCTAGTTCGACGCAGGGATCCGCTAACTGATGAAGCTACAATTATCAGATGCCTAGCGATAGACGCCCATGGGTTACGCGTTTGGACATTAACTGTTGAAGGTCATTTAATGAAGTGGTCATGGAAAATAGCCCGCATCGCCGGAATTGATGTTTATGTCCATACAACATTTTTTCTATTGGTTGCGTGGTTTGGGTATCAGTACTGGACTCTTTACGGCACCGCGGTCGCGGTCTTCGACGGCATGGCGTATATTATTGCGCTTTTTTCCTGTGTTGT
>CAYNZI010000308.1:0-796 GCA_964401565.1 uncultured Spongiibacteraceae bacterium | reverse complement strand
TTTGGTCACGCACTTACCGCGCGTCGTGATGGCATAGTGACGCGGGACATCACTCTTTTACCCATTGGCGGTATCGCTTCTATGGAGAAGCTGCCGGAAGATCCGGTACAGGAAATAAAGGTTGCCCTCGCAGGTCCGGCGGTTAATGTGGTTATCGCCGGTTTGTTGTGGATGTGGCTTAGCGTCAACAGTATTGAAGTCACAAAAGAGGAGTTGATGACAACTGGAGGGCCATTTGTATTTCGTCTGATGGTGGTTAATGTTTTTCTGGTTCTATTTAACTTACTGCCAGCCTTTCCTATGGACGGTGGTCGCGTATTGCGCGCTGCGTTGGCAACCCGTATGTCGCACGCGCAAGCGACAGCAAAGGCCGCTATGATCGGGCAAAATTTTGCCATCTTATTCGGTTTTCTGGGCCTTCTATACAATCCATTCTTACTGTTGATTGCTGTATTTTTATGGTTTGGTGCGGGTGCAGAGAATGCAGCAGAACAAACCAAACATACGCTGGCGGGAGCCACTGCAGCCAGTGCAATGCTGACGGAATTTCATATTCTTTCCCCTGATGATCACTTGTCTAAAGCTATTTCATACACATTGTCAGGTAGCCAAAAAGATTTTCCGGTTGGTTCGATCAACCATCTTGACGGGGTGCTGACACAGGCAGATCTATTACAAGCTTTGCAGCAACATGGTGAGCATGTAAAAGTCGGAGAAATAGGCTTGCGAAGCATCAAGCAAGTTGAGCCGGACACACTCATTCAGCAGTTACTTGAGGGTCTGCAAACGGATAGCA
>CAYNZI010000307.1:0-4259 GCA_964401565.1 uncultured Spongiibacteraceae bacterium | reverse complement strand
TTGTTTCCACTGGCAGGTAAGACAACGGTGCCTACTTAACACGACCCAGGTAACATTTCGAACAATTTCACCGACAGAACTACAGCAATACTGGGATACTGGTGAACCAATGGGCAAGGCTGGTGCCTATGCTATACAGGGGCGGGCGGCAGTGTTTGTGGAACGTTTGAAGGGAAGTTACTCGGCCGTAGTGGGTTTGCCATTGTTGGAAACGCATCAGTTACTCAATGAAATTTACCAGACTCCAGATTATGAGTGAAGAATTACTAGTTAATATAACGCCGACTGAAACACGGGTAGCCGTCGTTGAAAATGGTATGTTGCAGGAAGTGTATATTGAACGGAGCGCTTCCAAGGGTATCGTTGGCAATATCTATAAGGGCAAAGTGGTTCGCGTCTTACCGGGTATGCAGGCGGCATTTGTTGAAATCGGACTTGAACGCACCAGTTTTATTCATGCGTCTGATATCAGCGTGATTGATCAGGAAGGGGTTGAACAGCGCAATGCGGAAGTCCCTGATATTCGAAGCTTGGTATGGGAAGGGCAGGCCCTGATCGTGCAAGTGGTTAAAGACCCAATTGGTACCAAAGGCGCGAGGTTAACTACGCACTTGTCAGTGCCATCGCGTTACTTGGTTTTCATGCCTCAAACCCAGCACATTGGTATTTCTCAGCGCATTGATGATGAAGCTGAGAGATCTCGTTTGAAAGAGTTGGTTGAGCGGTGTGTGGCGGCAGATCCGTCTCACAGTAAAAGTGGATTTATCTTGCGTACGGCCGCTGAAGGTGTGGGTGAAGATGAGTTGATGGCGGATATTAATTACTTTCAGCGTTTGTGGTCGGCGTTGGAGCGGAAAATGAAAGAGCGCACCGCACCGTCTATTATTTATGAAGACTTACCTCTGTATATGAGAACGATGAGGGACTTGGTGCGGCCTGAAATTGAAAAAATTCGTGTTGATTCCAAAGAGAGTTTCCAGAATGTTGTTCAATTTGCTGAAGACTACATTCCCGATTTAAAAAACCGCATAGAATATTATCCTGGAGAGCGCCCAATCTTCGATCTATACGGCGTTGAAGATGAGATCCAAAAAGCATTGGGTCGAAAAGTGGCATTAAAATCCGGCGGGTATCTCATTATCGACCAGACAGAAGCAATGACGACAATCGATGTTAATACCGGCGGATTTGTTGGTCATCGCAATCTGGAAGAAACTATTTTTAAAACAAACCTCGAGGCGGCTACCTCTCTGGCGAGGCAGCTAAAAGTACGAAATCTAGGCGGTATTATCATTATTGATTTTATCGATATGAAAGATACGGAGCATCGCCGGCAAGTTCATCGCACGCTTGAAAAAGCCATGGAACACGACTACACAAAATCGATCATCACCGGTGTTTCAGAGCTTGGCCTCGTGGAAATGACCCGTAAAAGAACGCGTGAAAGTCTTGAGCACATTATGTGTGAGGACTGTCCTGTGTGCGAAGCCAGGGGTTCTATTAAAACATCGGAAACTATCTGCTACGAAATCTTTCGGGAAATTCTGCGAGAAGCTCGCGCGTATGACAATGACAAGTTAATGGTACTGGCTTCGCAGTCGGTTGTAGACCGATTACTGGACGAAGAGTCTGCCAGTGTGGCTGATTTGGAGGAGTTTATCGGTAAGAGTATCCAGTTTCAGGTTGAATCGTTTTATAACCAAGGTCAGTTTGATGTCATTTTATTGTAGCGTGGCCTACTTTCGATTGGATATCATGGACATAGAAAGTTCTGAACTAGGGATGCGATACCAAGGGTGATAAAGAAGGGGGTATTCTGGATTAATCGGGTGTTGTGGATTGTATTGATCACTGCACTTATTGTTGTTGCCAGTTATGTCAGCCTTGGCCGATATTTCATCGGTAATATGGAGCTATACCAAGACTCCCTGGTTAGTCGGTTTATTGACTTCACTGGTTTGTCATTAACGGTTGGACAGTTGCACGGTCACTGGTCGAAATTGTCTCCCGTATTGACGATGGAGCAGCTCACCTTATATCGACCGGGAGAAAACAAACTGTCCGGTGCCGAAGCCGTTCTCACCATAGATGATGTGAGTTTTCAAATAGATCCAGTCGGCAGTATTCTCAGTGGTTCTCTTCGGGTTAAAACACTCATTATTGACGGTGTCCATTGCGCCATTGAAGAAATCGAACCCGGTCGGTGGCAGTTGCGAGGCTATCCGATAGCGCCGGGGGGCAACACTGACTTTGATAGTGTTATAGACCTGATTTTGTCGGTGGTAGGTGTCGAGTTATTTGATGCTGAATTGAAGACATTTTTTGCCAATGGTCAGGAATCTGTATTGGCGATTGAAGAGGTCTCGCTAAACCGTCAGGGAGATTTTCGACGGTTGCGAGTCAATGCGTTTTTTGCTCAATCATCCGGCCCTCTGTTGGCGATCGTCGAATCCTATGGTGATCCAAGAAAACAGGATGTTTTTACTGCTCAGGCATACCTGAATATCGACGACATTGATTTTTCAGCACAGTTGCCCGCTGTTCAGGCCTTGGGGTTGGAGCTGGAAAATGTTCAGGTTGATAGTGAGGTGTGGCTCGACTGGAAGCCCGGTACTCGTGTGTCAGCCCAAGGTGTTGTCAATATACCTGTTGTTGATATTGGCACAATGAGTCGTAAGAATTTGCCTCCTCTGGAAGACCTAAAATTTGGGTTCCGTACTGAAAAAACATCAGAATACGATTGGCAAATATGGTTGCCGACGCTTGAAGCCCGCTGGAACGGTAAACTCTTTGATTTCAGTGAATCACATGTCATACGGAGCCATGAAGGAATAGAGCTAACAGTTCCGGAGTTGGACATTGGTCTTGTTGTCAGGCACTTGTTATCAGCAAAAATTTTAAACGATAAGATTACTGACGTGCTTGCCACCATGAGTCCGGAGGGGTTTCTACACAATATAAAGTTGAATATCCCCCATCCGACTTCATCGATAGACAATCAAGACAATCAGGGGAGTCTTTTTCTCTTAAGGGCAAATTTGAATAGGGTTGCATTGTCGGACTGGAAAGGCGCGCCGGGTGCTACGGGTGTCAGTGGCTATCTGGAAATGACGCCTGCCAGTGGCTTGGTAGAACTCGATGCAAAAAATATGACGCTGGCGTTTCCCAAAATTTATGAGCAGGCACTGGGTTTTGACAGTATTGTCGGCCAGGTAGTGTGGGAAATATTAGAAAACCGAGTTGTGGTAGATAGTAGCCCATTGTATGTGACGGCTGATCATGGGCCTGCAACAGTGTTATTGGATTTAGATATCCCCTTTGTTGGTGTTGCGGATGATCCGCCGACAATGACGTTGACTGTTGGCCTAACAGATACGGCGGCCAAATTTAGAAGTAAATTTATTCCGTTTACATTGGATCGGGGGTTTCTCGACTGGATGCAGATCAGTGTCCCTTCAGGCCATGTGATTGACGGCGGGTTTATTTATCGGGGTTCATTGATTAAAGGTGATAGTCAGCGGCGCACGGTCCAGCTGTTTTTGAATGTCGACGATACAGAGCTCGCCTATCATCCGGATTGGCCTGCGTTAACAGGCATTGAAGGATTAGTTGAGGTTAATGATCTCGTGGTTGATGTCATGGCTGATAGAGCGAAGATGTATGAACTGGATGCGGTAGAGACGGCTGTACGGGTTGTTCCTTTAAAAGAGGGCGGTCTTTGGTTAACGGTTAACACGACCGCTAAAGGGAGCGCGGGTGACGCGTTGAGAATTGTTAACGATAGCGCAGTTAGTCAGATGGTAGGCAATGCTTTCCAAAGTTGGCAATTAAGTGGAGACGCAACTGCTGCGGTAAATTTAGGGATTCCTCTAGCAGGCGCTACCGCCGCTATGGATATTGCCGTTGCTGTCGATTTGAAAAAATCAATGCTGAGAATCCCCGAATATCGATTGGAGTTTGATGATGTTAACGGTGCTATCGAATATGACAGTCTTCGAGGTATTCGTTCGTCAAACTTGAAAGCTCGTTTCTATGACAAGCCTGTTATCGTTAATGTCGAACAAGACAAGGACAAGGCAGTGCAAGTTGATATGAGCGGTCGTATTGATATGCGCGATGTGCAGGCTTGGAGCGGGCAGGCCACATTAGATTTTACGGAGGGAGAAACGGACTTTAACGCCACAATAAACATCAGACATGACAATATTAGTGACTTCAAAATAGTCTCAAATCTCGAAGGGGTCACGATAGATTTGCCT
>CAYNZI010000306.1:0-4260 GCA_964401565.1 uncultured Spongiibacteraceae bacterium | reverse complement strand
TAGACAGACTGCTGAATGCCAATGATGACCGCTCTCCGTGACTTATCTATTGCCAAAAAAGTCACATTTTTTAGCGCGCTCATCAGTATTGTCAGCCTGATTGGAGCTATGAGCGCTATCGGTTTCTACGACAGTTATAGTATGAAAGAAAAAATCAATGATGAATTGGTAACCTTGTCTACAATCCTTGGTGACCGTAGTTCAATGGCAATAGCGAAGAAAGAGTACGCGTCAGTTGTCACCACTCTGGCATCTCTTGCACTCACCAAACATATTGTTAATGCTTGTATCTATACGTCAACACCAGGACCTGCCGCCAAAAGGCATCTCACCGTCATTGCAAATTACCCGAATGAAAGCGCCCTCTGCTCTTTTGATACGCCCGCCGAAATGCTGGCCACGGGATCAACTGAAATGAAATACATAGAAATAGTTCAGCCGATCGTTGTTGAAAATTCGATTATTGGATATGTTTATTTACGGTCGAATGAAAAACAAATGATGGGATTACACTCTGAACATTTAGTGGTGATAACGATCGTCGCTGCATTTTCCTCCCTGATCGCGTTGTGGCTCGCCAGTGTTTTTTCCAAGTGGATTTCTCGCCCGCTATTATCACTTGAGACAACGGCTCGAAATGTTGCCAAAGAAGATAATTATTCCCTGCGGGCAAACACATCCAGTAATGATGAAATGGGAAAAGTCGTAGGCGCGTTTAATCAAATGCTAGATTTTGTCCAGCAGGAAAACATCCAGTTACGAGAAAGCGAAGAAAAATTTCGGCTTATCAGTGAGTCATCTAAGGTTGGTATTTTCCAATTGGATACAAGCGGAAAGTGTGTTTATGCCAATACCGAGCTTGCGGTTATCTCAGGGCTGCCTGTGACCGAAATTCTCAAGAACAATTGGCTGACGGCAATTCATCCCGAAGATCTATCCGCTGTAGAAAACCAATGGCATACAATGCTGGAAAAAGGCCAACCGGTATATTTGGACTGTCGTTTGAAGACACCCCGAATAAAATCTATATCCGGTTATGTCGGACTACTAAAACGTCCTGATAATCAAATAATTGGCTATCTCGGCACGATAAACGATATTTCTGAAATAAAAAACGCCCAGACTCAACTTGAACAGATGGCGTTTTACGATATGTTAACGGGACTTGCCAATCGAAGATTATTTCGAAACCGTCTCACACATGTCATCAATAACCTCGACAAAGAGAAGAACAGTCTTGGGCTCATTTTAGTCGATCTCGATAATTTCAAAAGTGTCAACGATTCTCTCGGTCATGATTCAGGTGACAAACTGCTTAAAATTTTCGCGGGTCGACTGCAACAATGCGTAAGAGCTAGTGATACTGTAGCGAGATTAGGCGGCGACGAATTTGCCATTATCCTACCAGGAATTAAAAACTCACGAGCGACCGCCCATGTGGCTGAAAAAGTCCTCGCGGCCATACAGCAACCCATATTACTGAACCAAAACGAGCAGCGCATTACGGCGAGCATTGGGATTTCGATTGCACCTCAAAACGGTGTCGACGCGGAAACCATCATCAAAAATGCTGACTTGGCGTTATTCCATGCCAAAGACAATGGTAAGAACAACTACCAGTTTTTCACGGCTGAAATGAATATTCAATTAACGAATCACCTGGAGTTAATTCACGATCTTCGTCAAACTGTTAAAAGCTGTGATTTCACCCTCGCGTATCAGCCCAAAGTTTGCTTAAAGCAAGGAAAATTAGTTGGGTTTGAGGCGTTAATTAGATGGCGTCACAACCGTCGAGGTGTCGTAGGCCCCACAGAATTTATTCCAGTCGCTGAAGAAACAGGATTAATAGTCCCACTGGGACGGTGGGTGATCACCACAGCGTGTAAACAACTCCGCGCGATGTACGACGCCAAAATAATTGACGAGTCGGTTTCTATGGCAGTCAACCTATCAGCGCACCAATTCCAGGATGAAGAGTTAGTCGATTTTATTGCCGACCGAATTAGCACTTTCGAGTTGAGACCAGGACAATTCGAAATCGAATTAACCGAATCAGTTTTGATGGAAAATTTTGATAATGCCATTGAAAAACTCGAAGCGTTACGGCGGCTTGGAATACTGATATCGATTGATGATTTTGGAACGGGATACTCATCTTTAGGATATCTGAAGCGGCTTCCGGTTAATACTGTCAAAGTTGACCGTTCGTTCGTGACCGATATACCCAATGATAAAAGCGACATGGATATCACTTCGGCTGTCATAGCTATGGCCCATAACCTTAACTACAAGGTTGTGGCAGAAGGTGTAGAAACAGAACAGCAACTTCAGTTCTTAATACAATCCAACTGCGACTATGGGCAGGGATATTTTTTCAGTGAGCCATTGCCAGACGATAGACTGCAGCAATTTTGTGCGAATTTTTCTCTGGACCACTTGCGAGCCCAAATTTCTACCTGACCCCAACAATTGAGGCACCCTATGAGTATTCAATGGTTTCCAGGCCATATGAACAAAGCCAGAAAACAGGTGAAGGAACTACTTCCTCAGATTCACTTGATCATTGAAGTTCTCGATGCTCGCATACCGTTTAGTAGCGAAAATCCTATGATCGGAGAGCTGCGTGGCGACAAACCCTGCATTAAGGTGCTGACGAAAAGTGATCTTGCCGACCCTGACATTACCGAGCGTTGGTTACACTACCTCGACAAGCAAAAAGGTATAAAAGCGATCGCAGTAACAACAAAGCAGCCTGACATAATGCGCCAACTCATACCTTTGTGCCGAAAAATGCTACCCGAAAGAGACCGTGGTCACAACGACATTCATGTCATGATTATGGGTATTCCCAATGTTGGTAAATCAACGCTTATCAATACCCTGGCAGGTAAAAACATTGCCAAAACAGGCAATGAACCTGCTGTCACCAAGGGACAACAACGCATTAATCTTCGCAACGGGATTATGCTCTTTGATACGCCAGGTATGCTGTGGCCTAAAGTGGAAAGCGAAAAAAGTAGTTATCGCCTCGCAACGACTGGTGCAATTAAAGATACGGCCATGAGTTACGAGGATGTCGCATTTTTTGCCGCCGACTTTCTACTTTCACACTATCCTGAAGGTTTGAAAGAACGCTATCAGCTGGATGTTTTGCCCGCCAACGAACTGGACTTACTCGAAGCCATAGGACATAAAAGAGGGTGTTTGCGTAGCGGTGGTAAAGTCGATTTGGAGAAAGTTTCAACAATATTACTGAATGAATTACGATCGGGAGCCCTCGGGCGGCTTTCCCTTGAAGTACCTGAACAAATCGCACAGGAAACGCTTGAGGTCGAACGCTTACTCAAAGAAAAAGCAGCGAAAAAAGAAGCGCGTAAAAATTCCCGAAAGAAGAAATCTACATAGATACAATCGCGCCAGACTCAGGTTAAGTTAACGGCTGACGTAACTCACCGACGGTAACTAAGTATGCGCTGCTTTTGTTCGTCGGATAGTAATGTAAACAATGGCCCTATCCGCTCTATCGCGGCATCCAGATGCGGAAGAATCGTATCCTGCTGCCCTTCCTGAAGGTGTAATAACAATGCATCTATCGATAGATTGTCATGGCTCTGCGGGGGCTGGTATTCTTTTGCAGTCATCTGATACATCTGACTGCGGCCGCGCTCTGTAGCACTGTTGAGTGCCAAATTGGCAATATCCATGACAGTCTCTACACCGTGGGTATAGTCATCGACTACACAAATGCCGACGGAGGCGGTTATTTCCATTCGCTTGCCGTTTAACGTTGCTCTAATCTTCTCTACGGACCTGCATATTCGTTCTGCTAACTCTAAACTGTTATTTGCCTCAACCAACGGCATGGTAATAGCAAACTTAGCCACACCCGTTCGCGCTACGGTATCTTCTGCTCGGACGGTATTCGTTAACACATGCCCTAGTCGTTTTACGATTGCTTCGGTTCCAGCTCTTCCGATGGTGATAAACAGCTCTTTAAAGCGGTCGACCTCTACAGACATCACTGTCATGGTTGACTTGTGTCTAGCACCAAAAGACATATCTTTCTGAAGTTGCCGCGTTAGTCCCTGAGCATTTAGCAAACCGGTAAGCACATCAATAGTTGTCTGTTGGTGCAGCAGCTTGCTAGTCATATGCAGTTTTGCGTAGGAAATTCCTCGAGTTCTGATAGCAAAAGCGTCAAATGGCTTGGAAATAAAATCCGTGGCGCCGAGGCCAATCGCCTTCTGCTTGGCCACCTCA
>CAYNZI010000305.1:0-4286 GCA_964401565.1 uncultured Spongiibacteraceae bacterium | reverse complement strand
TATTGATTGTCGCGTCGGTGTAGCTTGTGTTGAAACGTGCACTCAGTTTAGTGCCAAAAAGAGACTTTTGGTTGTAAACAAACTCAATGCCTTTGGTTTCGACTTCATCGAGCGATAAGAAAGTTGAAATACTTACGTTGTCGACTTCACCTCGCTGATTAAAAATCGCATCATCGATGATTTCATGGAAGAAATTAACCCGCACAAAACCACCATCAATGGTCTTATTAATACTCAAGTTTTGAAAAATTCCGTCTTCTGGTTCTAGAGACGCATCAGAAACCGATGCACTAGTTGCTGTTGATTCATTTCGATACAGCTCCTCTGCTAGAGGGAATCTAAGTGCTTTTGCCGCAGAATAACGAATAGTCCACGAGTCTGAAGGCATGTAGGCAACGGACAACTTTGGCGATAAACCGGATTCAGTGCGATCTTTAGCGTCGGTTTCATTGTAGAGTCCATCCGTGGTTTTCCAGTCTTCATAACGAAGACCTAATGCCAAATCCCATGCCGGGTTAATCGCCAAGCCCCACTGAGCAAATATCGCTTGGGTTGCGGTTTTGCCACGGCTATTCGAACGCTCACTCACAGCATCAATATTTGATGGATCAATCTCAAGCCTATATTCATCCATCATCAAACCAACAGATAAACGCATGTTGTCGTTATCAAATAGACTCTCTGTACCTAGTTTTATATCCAGCGTATTCCAGCCGGTGTTTTTATACTCTGTTAGTCGACCGCTGCGGGTTCCAAAATCCGGATCATCGGTATTGAAGCCCGTGCGTCGCTCTTCATCTTTAAGAATATCAAAGTTGGTTGCGTAAATGTCATAGATCCAATCATTCCTGAGTTCGCCGCTTACGCCAAAACCAAGTAATAGGCTGTTCCTATCTTGCAACCGCTCTTCAAATGTTGCAGGGCTAGCATCCCAATAAGTATCACCACTGCTATCCGTTAAATAATTGCGTTTGTCATCTTCCTCTCGAACACGCTCTTCATACGCAATGGTTCCGCGCAATTGGACGGAACCTAGATCATAGCCAAGTTTAACTTTATACAGTTCTGATTCGGAGGTCTCTGCACCGGAGTCGCCGATATAAATCACATCATTACCTTCGTCGTCCTTGCCTTCGATATAACCAGTCACCCCTGCGACGTCTAAGTCGGCTGCATCTTCAGCATCAAGGGAATAATTGCTCATTGGCTGACTTTCATTAACAAGTCGGTTATAGGAGGTAAATATACTAAAATCACCTATTTTATCTTCATAGGATAGAAAAAGCTTATTGCCTGTAAATGTCTCGTCCGTGCCAAGTTGATCATAGTCTTGGCTCATAAGCGTACCCTGCACCGTGAAGCGACGTTCTTTTGGCGTGCGCGTCTTAATATCAACTACGCCACCCATGGCATTACCACTATATTCAGCAGAATAAGGGCCATAAATCACTTCGGCAGATTCTATTTCATCGGGGCCCACTAAAGACCAACGAGGCGAGCCACTCCAGCGTGTTTGCAATAGATAGTGCAATGGAAGCCCGTCGGCAAACACCATGCTTCTGGCTGTTTGAAACATACCGGCGCCACGAATACCAACAGTCCCATTGGGGTCACCCACAAACCGGCGACGAATAACCAGGCTTGGTTCAAACGCAACCGCGTCTTCAGCGGTCATCATGTTAATGGCTTCAAGCTCTGTCGCTGTAATTTTTGACGTTGGACTTACAACAGTCGTATCGTTAAAAATGCGATCACTAATGACTCTCACTTCTTCTATCGGCTCTTGTGCACCTGCTGTATGAACCATACACGCAGACAAAATTCCTAAAACTATTTTACTTTGCCTCATTGACTGCAACCCCAAAATCTAACGACGACTGAATTTTCGAAGGCATTTTAGAGGGGAAGGTAGAGAATAGACATGTGACATATCGTCGCACGCAAACTAACAAATTATGAACGTGCTGTAGAGGTCGTAAATGAAGCAGGTTTTCTAGAAACAATGCAGAGAAGGTGGCCCGTCAAACAGGTCTGATGCCGCTGCGCCTATTTACGGGGCCTTTCAAAGCTTCTGGTTTAGCTCTTTCAGAATCTGCTCTTGTGTTTTACCGTTACAATTAATAGCGATGTCTGCGTATTGTAAATACAGTGCCCGCCGCTCTTCAAACAGATCTTCGAAAGATTGGTCAGCGCGCCGGGCAAAACCGCGGTCTTCATAATTATGGATTCGGCTACGGAGTTCGGCGAGGTCAACATCGAGAAACACCACCAGACCCAGTTTTTTTAGCGCCGCCATACCGACACTGCTGTAAACAGCACTGCCTCCTGTTGCAATCACACATCGATCTGACTGTAGCGATGTCAACACCTGCGCCTCAACCTCACGCAACTTCATATAATCAGATTCATCGATAATCTGTTGCAAGGTTTTGTTCTCGCGCACCTGAATCAGTACGTCAGTATCGACAAAATCTCGCGCTGTTTCCTTCGCAAACTGCACACCGAGGGTGCTCTTTCCCGCACCTGGCATACCAATAAAAACCAAACAATTTGTCACAGCAGCACACCTTCTAACATTCAATGACACCCACAAGAACTTCAATCACGTTGACCGCCAAGACTCCCACTGAACGTCTAGCGGTGGCGAGCAAACCAGTTAATGTCTCGTTCGATCGCGTCGTCAAAGTCTTTATCTTTAAACAGGTGCTCACTGGTCTCCACAATCACTAATTGATGCTCTTTACCCCGGAATTCCAATATGCCGGCAAGAACTGTAGAGTCACCCGCATCAGTAGACTCATCTTCCTCGCCATGCTGGATTAACAACGGCACCTCCAAACCTGGCCAATACGACTCCACTTCCTGGTGGCCCTTACTAGTCGACCAAATAGACGCCGCGTTAATCCGATCGCCGAGCGCCAAAATACTGCGCTGGGTAATGCCTCCGCCCATTGAGTGGCCCACCATATACACTTGATCCGGGTTAACGCCATCAAGCTTAATGGCTGCAAAATAGGCACCGATCACATCTCGTGTATACCAGTATGCCGGGGTATAAATTTGGTGCATTTTTAAACCGTACCAATTGAGAACGCGATCGACCAACCCAAATACCTGCTGTTGTGAATCACCGTGCCCCCGATAATCAGCAATCACCACCATATAACCCCGCTTTGCATAGGCTTGCGCATAATCCCAGTAATAGGCACCTGGGCGAGCATCGCGACCCTCACCCTGGCCATAGCGTGAAGGATTCGGGTGAAACCCGCGATTGAGAATTAACAGCGGCTGACCCTTGTCAGGTACATCAACAGACGACGACAACAGCAGCGCGTATTGCTTCAAGCCATCGACCGTATAAGTAACGTTTGTACGAGTGGTGCCATCGCTATCAACGCGCTGGTCGACCTTATCAAAACGACTATGATCAGTCGCGGCAACGAACTCAATAAAGCCATTCATAGAGATAGGCGGAGAACCACCGCCACAACTGACGAGCAGGCACAGACAACACAACAATAGAACACGATTTAAATTCAAACGAATTAGTCTCAAACAGGTTGTAAGAAAGCCAGCAAAAAAACATCCACGATGGACACCGCCGCTTCGAATTCAGAAAAAATGAATGATACTCGATAAGTCATTCTGCATGCTAATCTATTCGCATATCATCAACCTATTAAGCATCGCCAGAATTGCTAAATCAGGAAACCCTCATTTTTAATCGGCAATTGCCTGATACGATGGCCGCTAATGGTGAAAATAGCATTACACACCGCCGGCGCTATCGGAGGTAATGCTGGTTCTCCCAATCCGGTTGGTGAATAATCCGTCGCTAAAAACTGCACCTCAACTTCGGGCCGCTGGTTAATTCTCAACAGGGGATATTGATGAAAATTGGTCTGCTGAACTTTCCCGTTCTCTATACCAATAGTTTGCGCTGCCATGGTACTGATACCATCAATAACCGAGCCCTGAACCTGGTTTTCCGCACCGCTTAAATTAACAATTTGACCCACATCCGCAACCACCCATACTTTATGTATAGTGACGTTTTTATTGTCATCCACACTCACGTCGACGACTTCGGCAACATGGCCAGCATGACTAAAGTAAAAGCTCAAACCTAAGGCCCTGCCCGCTGGCATCGTTTTACCCCAGCCGGCATTTTTTGCCACCTGCCTGATGGTATTGATCGCCCGCTCGGTATTTAGCGACGCCTTATTGTCCGGCTCATGCCACTTTGGCTCACCCAGTGACTCGATCAAAATCTCAAGGTGATCTCC
>CAYNZI010000304.1:0-4296 GCA_964401565.1 uncultured Spongiibacteraceae bacterium | reverse complement strand
AATACTCCAGCACGATCGCCGCCTGTACCGGAAGCTAACGCTTTAGCGATTTCCAGACCATCTCCATTGGGATCATTTTCGCGGTGAACAGCGATTAAGGTGGGAACACCAAAACCGCGAATATACTCGGCTCTAACTTCTGAACCAGGGCATTTGGGGCAGCACATAACAACAGTTATATCTTTGCGAATTTGCATGCCTTCTTCAACCAGGTTGAAGCCGTGGGCGTAGTCCAGAGTTGAACCTTCTTTCATTAAAGGCATTATGGTGGTCACAACGTCGGAGTGTTGTTTGTCTGGGGTCAGGTTCATGATAATATCGGCATGGGGGATAAGATCTTCATAAGTCCCGACTGTAAATCCATTCTCCGTTGCATTCTTATAGGATTGACGTTTTTCTTCGATCGCAGCGGCGCGCAAGGTGTAGGATACATCGAGCCCGGAATCGCGCAAATTTAAACCTTGGTTTAAACCCTGTGCGCCACAACCGACGATCACTATTTTTTTCCCTTTGATATATTCACAGCCATCGGCGAATTCTTCTTGCGCCATGAAGCGACATTTGGAGAGCTCTTCCAGTTGCAAACGCAGCGGAAGGGTATTGAAATAGTTTTGACCCATGATTTTTACTCCGAACAGTGTGATCATTATTCCCGCAAATATGAATTGGCGAGGAATTCAGTGATTGAAACAGACGGGACTATATAGAAAAACATGTGTTGCGTAAAATGATTCATTTGGCATACTGTGTTGCGTTTTTGGCAACGAAATAATCATCGTGGAGTTAGGATGGATACAAGGCAGCTACAGTTATTTCTTCATCTGTCGACCTCTTTACATTTTGGTCGGACCGGAGAGGCGCTACATTTGAGTGCTTCTGCGGTCAGTCGTTCAATAAAGAGGGTGGAAGATGAGGTTGGGCAGCGACTACTGGAACGAGATAACCGCAGTGTCAGGTTGACGGAAGTGGGCAGGCAGTTCCAGATATACGCTCGTCAATCATTGGGCCAGTGGCAGTCATTTTCAGAAAGTATCAAGCGGGGCGGAGAAGGGCTGGAGGGGGAGATTAGCGTATTTTGTTCGGTGACCGCAGCCTACAGTATACTGTCTGACGTGCTGGAGCCTTTCCGTAGGCGCTATCCGGATATCGAAATCAAGTTGCGCACGGGTGACCAGGCCGATGGCATAACGCATTTGCTTAATGGAGAAGATGATATCGCCATCGCGGCCCGACCAGATAAGCTGTCTTCGCGTGTGCAGTTTTTCACGTTGACGCATTCACCTTTGGTATTTATCTACCCAGCCATTCATTGTTCGGTGGAAGGTAATATACAATCACACTTGTCCGTCGGAGCAGAGCTACCCTGGCAAGAGATCCCGTTTATTGTTTCTGAGCGAGGATTGGCGCGAACACGGTTAGATCAATGGTTTCGCACACAGGGGATCAAACCGGATATTTACGCTCAAGTTAGTGGTCACGAGGCTATTGTCAGTATGGTGGGTCTTGGTTTTGGCGTGGGTGTAGTGCCAGAATTGGTATTGGTTAATAGCCCCTTGAAGGATAAAGTTCAGGTGTTGGACGTGCAGCCACCGCTAGTGCCTTTTGCGGTTGGCATGAGCGCATTGGCTCAGAGACTGGAGAACCCATTGGTAAAAGCATTTTTGGAATGCGCCAAATCATCGTACCGAAGTGACTTTTAAACTATGATGGCAACTTATAGCTTACTGGAAAAATAGAATACTTATGAACGATCACCAGAACGAATCAGAAATACCCTCTAAAGAGGTTCCCGCTGGGGAGTCTGAGTCGGCAGTTGATGGGGTAAATAAACACCATCAATCAGAAGCGGTGGGTGAGGACACCGTCGGGCCATCAATTGAGTCTCTGATTCTTATTGACGAGCACGAAGAGGAAGTTTCTGTCGATGGTAAAACAGTGCGTCGACGAGGTATTTACCTGTTACCGAATTTGTTGACTACCGCGGCCTTGTTTTCGGGATTTTATGCGGTTGTTTCTGGTATGCATGGAGAATTTGAGGCAGCGGCAATCGCTATTTTTGTGGCAATGATTTTGGATGGCCTTGACGGTCGTGTCGCCCGCTTAACCAATACGCAGAGTAAATTTGGCGCTGAATATGACAGTTTGGCAGATATGGTGTCGTTTGGCGTAGCGCCAGCACTGGTCATGTTTAGCTGGGCATTATCGGACCTGGGTAAATTTGGTTGGGCATGTTCGTTTATCTATGTTGCTTGCGCAGCATTGCGTCTTGCTCGCTTCAATACTCAGATAGATACGGCGGACAGTAACTTTTTTTCGGGATTGGCAAGCCCCGCTGCGGCGGCTGTCGTGGCGGGAATAGTCTGGGTTTGTCAGGATGAAGGCTGGGTAGGTAGTAATTTACCTGTAGAGCTTGCTGTCGTTGCCGGATGCTTGACAGGTTTGGTTGGTTTTCTCATGATATTGAATGTGCCTTACCATAGCTTTAAAGGCCTAGACCTAAAGGGCCGGGTGCCATTTGTCGTGATGATCGCCGTGGTTTTGTTGTTCGGTGTCATTATACTGGATCCCGCTAGAGTTTTACTGTTAGCCGCGATGGTTTATGCGTTATCGGGGCCGGCTACTGCAGTTTGGTCCAGATTGCGAGATGACGACCCCGCTGTGTAGATTCTGATTTTTCTTCTATCATTGCGGAATTTTTATCGTTAGTAGAGCTCTGAGTTGTAGAATGATAATCAGGAGTTACCAGAGTGCTTATTAAAAAACCGTCGGATATTGTCTCGTCGGAAATCACCCCAGAAGAAGTTTACCTAAAGCGACGGCAGTTTATGGCCGGCTCATTATTATCGGCTGGGGCTATGGTTGCGCCGGGGAGCTTTGCGGCGGAGGAGGGCACTTTTCCTACTCTCGACTATAAACCGGTGAGTAAAAATAGCAGCACCGGTTATTACACCAACGAAATGTTGGCGCCTTATGATGATATCAAACAGTACAACAATTTCTATGAGTTTGGTATGAACAAGGATGACCCCGCTCGTTATTCCGACGCGCTGTCCATTGATCCCTGGTCAATTACTATTGAAGGTGCTGTAGAGAAACCCGGTACTTATGCGCTGGAAGATATACTCAGCAAAGTGGATTTGGAAGAGCGTATTTATCGATTGCGGTGTGTAGAAGCGTGGTCAATGGTTATTCCTTGGGTCGGATTTTCACTGGCAGATTTAATTACTCAGTTTCAGCCTTTATCCAGCGCAAAGTATATTCAGTTCGTTACATTGAGTCGCCTCAGCGAAATGCGTGGCCAACGCTCTCGGACCAGCATCATAGATTGGCCTTACGAGGAGGGGTTGCGAATGGACGAAGCAATGAATCCCTTAGCCTTTTTGGCTACTGGTCTTTATGGGCGTCAGCTGCCTAAGCAGAATGGTGCGCCGATTCGACTGGTTGTTCCCTGGAAATACGGTTTCAAAAGCATAAAGTCTATTGTTAAAATTCGCTTTATGGAAAAACAGCCGCCGACATCCTGGAATACGCTTCAGGCAAGTGAATACGGCTTCTACGCGAATGTAAATCCCGATGTTGATCATCCGCGCTGGAGTCAGAGATCGGAAAGGCGTTTGCCGTCCACGTTTTTTTCACCCAACCGAATGCTGACCGAGCCCTTTAATGGTTACGGTGAGCAGGTTGCTTCGTTATACAGTGGTATGAATTTGAAAAAGTTCTTTTAGTCAGATGGTGTACGGTAAACCGTTAGTTTTTGCTGTCTGTCTGGTTCCTTTGATCGGTCTGCTGTATCAGGCTGTTACCGGTAACTTGGGGCCGGATGCTGGAAAAGCATTGGTTTTGGAGACGGGTGAATGGTCATTTCGTTTTCTATTATTGTCGCTTGCAGTAACACCGCTTAGGCAGTTTACGAAAAAATCGGTCATTTTGCGCTACCGCCGAATGCTGGGTTTATACACCTGGTTTTATGCGTCACTGCATCTGATGTCTGTTCTAACGTATTTATTGGGTTGGAGTTGGGTGATTTTTGTCGAAGAGTTTTTCGAGCGTCCCTATATGGCTTTGGGTATTGCTGCCTGGACATTGATGGTTCCTTTGGGTTTGACATCAAATCGGTGGGCTCAACGAACACTGGGTAAACGTTGGAAGACCTTGCATCAGCTGGTTTATGTCATAGCAATCTTGGCTTGTGCGCATTTTATTTGGTTGGTGCGGTCCGATTTTGGTGAGGTTCTTGTTTATAGCGTAGTTTTGGTATTGTTATTATCGTTTCGCGTGGTTCATAAGTATCGTCTT
>CAYNZI010000303.1:0-4301 GCA_964401565.1 uncultured Spongiibacteraceae bacterium | reverse complement strand
GACCTGTATGGTCCATTTTTTAACAGTCTCAACTGACGATAAGCCCTGTCAATCCGAGTTTTTCCTTCGGCGGTAGTTCCTTGCTCTAAGTGTGCACTGAAACCGGCAATCTATGGCACTTTTCTCAGCAAGCACCGCCCTCGTGGTTCGTCGCCCTCATGGAGCACAATCTCGGAATGCAGGAACTGTGCAGCCGCTGCTGAACCCTTCACTTTGGTAGCACTGCGCTCCAACATTTCTGATTCAAATTCAGTTAACACACTCAGCCTCACTCCTGTCTCCCGCCATTGAGATAATGGGCTACATCCTTTTGTGATCCCTCTCGCCAGTGCCAACGCATCCAACAGAGCCTGGTTCGCTCCCTGCCCTTTGAATGGACTCATAGGGTGAGCCGCATCTCCGATCAAAGTCACTTGATCCCCTCTCTCCAATAATTCTGACTCGAGCAGTGCCCGGTCATACACTGGGTAACCAGAAATTTGTGCTTCCAGGGTCGCCATTAAAATTTGAGGAATCGGATCGTGCCACTGACATCGTCGACACGCCTCCTCCTTCAGTGCTTGAGCCCCTTGAGCGCTCAAGGCCTTAGCCTCGCCTTCTGACATGGGGAAGCTAAGCTGCCACATCACCGAGTCTGAGGCATAAGGCATCATGTAGATTCGCTCATTGCCATTAGCCGTTTGAAATACCGTGGCCGAGTCCAGCAAGGAATTGTCAAAACCTTCGTCACCCTCACCTTCAAGGTCGGCCAAAGGACAAATACCCAAAATTACAATACAACCTAAGTAGCGTAAAGGGCTAGTATCCTCACCGATCAACAACCTGCGCACCGAGCTTCGGATGCCGTCCGCTCCAACCACAAGATCCGCATTGGCGCTCTTCATCTGACACTTACCCGCTCCTTCAATCTGAAAGCTCAAATCAACACCGCCGCCCTCACGCTCTGTAAAATCCACTAATTGATGCCCCCACTGCACCGCATCGTGTCCACCTAACTGCTCAAGCAGTGCTAAGCGCAACGACTGCCTAGCAATATGCACATTCGTGCGCTTCGGTGGCGTTTTCGCCTCTGACGGCCCCAACTTTCTGATTCCCCATTCACCGATCACTTTTCCTTCGGTTGTATGAACCACATGCCGGGTTGAAATCACTCCCTCTGGTAACGAGAAAACACCCAACCCCTCAATGGCTCTACTCGCCTGTTGCAAAGTGAGCCCATAGCCCTGAGATCGTACGTCAAAGTCGTTATCGCGTTCATAAAGAGTGAAGGGAACTCCGCGGTGCAAACAAGCTACGGCGAGAGCCACCCCGCCTATTCCAGCCCCAATGATCGCAACGTGCGGGAAGTTTTCTTTATCCGGTAAAGTCTGGATAGCAGAATGAACCAAGCCAGTCCCTTTACAGCTCAAACATGTATCGAGGTGGCCCTTCGGACGAACGGGAGTCGGTCCGATGCGCATTGTTTTTTCAAATTGATCCAACTCCCTCTGGTAACGGAGCCTCACTTTCTTGCGGAGCTTCTTATTCTTTTTGCCGCGTCCCTGGCATTCTGGACAAATAGCCCAGCTACCTTCTTCATTCATTGCCTTATTCACTTGCCCTCTCTCCACATACCCTCACACATATCACTGTGGCACACTCAGATTCGGACCTCGTCCGCTAGCTATCATCAAATAGAACACAATAAATAGACGTCAGTAATGTTATTGAACCCTATTGCCGGTCAGGCTCTACCCCAAATACTTTATCAATCTTACTAATAAACAGATCTTTTTGCTTAATGCCGACTAAAAATCTTAAGGTTATTGGGCCTGAGATAGCGCCTGAAGTCATCGGTATCGCTAGCGCATCGATGTCATAAGGGAATAGTTTCTCTAAATGCAGCGCCTGCAAAACAAAGAATAGGCGAATTTAGGGATGGCCTGACTCGGCAAGACCAGTAATAACAAACTCACCGCGGCAAATAGAATGACCAGCGAAGACAACAATGTTCGAAACAACCGCACAAAAACTCCCTGGGGGAACACGTTAAACGTTGACGTATTCTACGTGGTTCAACCAACGTTTCAATTCGTACTATTTTTTAATCCAAATTCGGCTTTAGTGCAATGTAAAGTTTGCAGAGCACTCCCAATGCGGGTCCAATTACTCGCGCCAGGCCCGATCGCGCCGAAGGATGATTTCACAGCCTGTTATCAGACCCCTGATAACAGGCTGTGAAAGATCGCAAAACACGCCGCTAAAAGAAAATTAACATCACCGTCATACTCTGCTATATTCAAAGAAGATAGCTGTATCTTAGGAGGAGCGTTATAGATAGATTTAATAGCGCTCGCAGAGTATTCGGCCCACACTAATAATCAATCGCCGCAATTCTGTATCGGTTTTCCCTATTGAGTATCTACACGCAATCGTGCTGTCCAGCAGTCCTCACAATTGCTTTCATTATAAAGGCGAGGGGAAAGTCTCAATGAAAATTAAACGATATATCAAACACTTAGCAATGGCACCGCTAATCTCACCACTGGTGTTATTCAGCAGTTTCAATGCCCACGCACAACAACAAGCCGACCCCAATCAGATTATTGAAGAAGTCGTCACCATTGGCACACGAACTAAGGGGCGGTCGGCAGCAGACTTACCAGTGCCGGTAGACGTGTTAAACGCGGAAGAAATGACGCGAACCGGTCAAACAGAGGTCGGTCGAATATTGCAAGCGTTGGCGCCATCTTTTAACTTTTCCAGCTCTAGCATTAGTGATGGTACCGACGCGTTGCGCCCGGCAACCTTGCGCGGGCTTGGGCCAGACCAAACCTTGGTTCTCATTAATGGTAAACGCCGACATCAGGCAGCGCTAATTCACATCAACACCTCTGTAGGCCGCGGTACTGCGGGTACCGATATGAATGCTATTCCGGTTGCAGCCATAAAACGCATTGAAGTGTTACGTGACGGAGCGGCAGCTCAGTACGGTTCCGACGCCATTGCCGGTGTTATTAATATCGTACTAAAAGACAGCGCTGACGCCGGCTCTATTTCCGCATCCTACGGTGAATATTCCGAAGGTGATGGCGAAACCACTAATATCGATATCAATAAGGGTTTTGCATTGGGTGATAGCGGCTTTATAAACCTATCAGCTAACATTCGAAACCGCGACCTGACCAATCGTGCAAACCCTCAAGGTGGTTGCCTCTACGGTGGCTGCACCGATACCGACGCTAACGGTTATCTTGAGCCGGCCGCTGGAAATGAAAGTCTGGAAGTCTCCGGCCCAGCCCGAGACGGCTTCCGCATTGGTGATGCCGAATCGGAACAGTTAGCGATTGTACTCAACAGTGCATTTAAAGTTGGCCTAGGTGAAATTTATTCCTTTATCACCTATTCGAAACGAGATAATAAATCGGGAGCATTTTATCGAAACCCAACAGGTAGTAACGGGGTAGATAATGCGCTACTAACCGATGGTTTAAACCCTGCAAACACCAATGGTTTTTTACCGATTATCCAATCAGATATCGAAGACTTTTCTTTTAACATCGGTTATCAAATTGAGCTAGACAGTGGTGCCTCTTTTGATATTTCTTATACCAAAGGTAAGAACACCATAGATTACACCACTGAAAATAGTGCCAATTATTCTTATGCTAACTTCTTGCAATTTGATCAACTTCTGAGTGACGATGAAATTCGCGCCCAAATCCCCCGAGACGCGTTTGCCTATGGTTTGGAATTGGAACTAGAAACTTTTGATTTCGGCTACACCCAAACTTTCGGCGATTTATCAATAGCGGCCGGCGTACAACTACGCACGGATAATTATAAAATCATTCCTGGCGCAATGTACTCCTACTTTGATTACGATACCGACGCCGTAACAGGTGATGACTTATATGCACAAAATGCCGGCGGATCTATTCAAGGCTTTAATGGCGTAAGCCCTGAATCAGCAACCGATGAAGATCGGGATGTTTCATCTTTCTATGTCGATGGCGAATATCAAATTTCTGACCAATGGCTAGTAAGCACTGCTGCACGTTATGATGACTATGATGGTTTTGGTGATACCACCAATTTCAAGATAGCCAGTAGCTTTGCAATTACTAACAACTTCACCGTGCGCGGCGCAATCAGCACAGGCTTTCGCGCACCATCAATGCAACAGTTGTATTTCAACAATATAAGCACGCAAATTCGCGATGAAGGTGCCATTACCGTCGGTACGTTCCGCAATGATAGTGATGCTGTACAAGCTCTTGGTGTACCAGAACTGAAAGAAGAAGAATCAGATAACTAGAGCA
>CAYNZI010000302.1:2922-4310 GCA_964401565.1 uncultured Spongiibacteraceae bacterium | reverse complement strand
TTCCATGATAGTCAGATTGTCTTTCCCTGATAAGGTGGGGTACTGCGTTATCGCATCAACCGTGTTGCTTTCATTGTCATTTTTTACCAGCATCACCTCCACGGCATCACTTCCGAAACTGCGAACGACGACGTCCAGGGCGTTACACATGTGTGGAGAGTGATTCTCTACCAGTAACAGTTTGCGTGAACGCCGATAGTGAGCGGGCGTTGGTCGATGGTATATGGCTTGACCTATAATGGTATAGACCACGCCGGGTTTTACGACCAAACCTACTTTCGGGCTACAGCCCCTGACATAACCATAGCTCCATTGAACTTTTGATGCCTGCGCGCTTTTTTCCAAATAGTGTTTAAACCGGGTGGCTGTGGTGCGTAATGAGCGCTGCATTGTATTGGCATTTGTCGATCGTTCCTTCGCTGATGGAAACGCTATCTCGCGGGTGAATGGTAGATCTGCGGCACGGAGTAAGTCTTCGTCTTCAATGAACAATCCCTGTAACTGAGTCTTCAGGGAGGCTGCCATATCAATTGCTAAATCAACAGTAGTGAGAGAGTAGCTCTCCGAGTCGACCGTTAGTACCACCATTTCATTCATGGTGGCAGGCGCATGCGATGTCACGTTGCTTCCTCGCCACTAGACTCAGTTTTTTGATCATCACGGTGGTTTGCGTATTGTTGATGAAGGTTTTGCAATTGATCAATACGGTCCTGAACTTGGCGGTAGATAGTACCTTCAGGGAATTGACCGTCGGAATCTACCATTCCGCTGGTTTGTCCGGAGAGTAATTCTATAACGTCGTTAACATGTTCTGCGGTATAAACGTGGAAACGATTTTCAGTTACCGCTTGTCGAACGTTTTTACTGAGCATCAGATGCACTTTGTTTGTGGCAGGGATAATGACACCTTGACGGCCGTTGAGCCCTCGGGTTTGGCAGATATCGAAAAACCCTTCGATTTTTTCATTGACACCGCCAATAGGCTGAATTTCTCCGCGTTGGTTGATCGAACCTGTAACCGCTAGCGATTGTTTTAGCGGAATATTCCCCAGTGCGGACAACAAAACACATAATTCCGCCGCTGACGCACTGTCGCCATCTACCATTCCGTAGGATTGTTCGAACACCAGACTGGCCGATAGGGGTAAGGGGCGATCAGGGGCGAAGCAGCTAGCGAGATAAGAGGATAAAATCATGACGCCTTTTGAATGAAGGTGACCGCCGAGTTTTACTTCGCGTTCGATATCTATAATGCCACCGTGACCGAGTCTGGCCGTGGCTGTAATTCGAGAAGGTTGGCCAAAAGAATAGTCACCCACCTGAAGTACAGAGAGACCATTAACCTGTGCTACTTTTTCTCCATCGGTGTCTATGAGCTTAATATCGCG
>CAYNZI010000302.1:0-2822 GCA_964401565.1 uncultured Spongiibacteraceae bacterium | reverse complement strand
TCGCGCTTATTTTTTCCTGCCCAGTAATCGGATTCATGGAGTAAGTCAGTTAAGCTTTCTACATGCAGTGACAGTTTTTCACTGTCGTCCGCTGCGCGTGATGCGTGTTCAATCATTCGTCCAACACTATCCTTATCCAGTGATCGAGTGCCGTTGCGTTTCTGGAGCGAGGCGATCAGACGTGCGTACAACTGAACACTGTCGGGGTTTCTCTCGGTCACTTGTGAAAAGTCGGCAGCGACTTTAAATAGTTGACTGAATTCTCGGTCATATTCTTTCAGAAGATAGTAGAGAATAGGTTCTCCAGTAAGGATCACCTTGACGTTGAGTGGTATCGACTCCGGCTCTAACGACAGAGTGCTGGCCAGACTTAGCATTTCCTCTAGCGATTCAATTTTTACCTCCCGTGCTTTTAATACTCGTTTCAAACCTTCCCAGGCGAAAGCGTGGGTTAGTACTTTTTGTGCATCAAGAATGAGGTAGCCACCGTTGGCACGGAGAAGGGCGCCGGATTTAATGAGGGTGAAGTCGGTCAGCAGGGTGCCCATCTGTGAGACATATTCCACCCTGCCTATCAGGTTTTGATAAGTGGGGTTGTCTTCGTAAATGACAGGTGCGCCAGCAGTATCGGCATTGTCGACAATAACATTGACGCGATATTCGTGGAACTCAGCCACGCGGTTATTGGTGTTTTCACCATCGGGAAGGTTGGGGTTGGGGAGAAAAAAATCAACGTTTTCGATGGCGTGCTTCTTTGCGGCCGCGAGATAATGGGTGATTTCGCTATTATCACGATAGGAATTTTCGATCCAGGCAATCAATTGCTCCACGGTATGTTGGGTGATTTCCTGATTCAAGGCCTTTATACGCTGATGGTGCTCTCTCTGTAGTAGTGGCATATCGCGGATGATATTTTGTAATTCGATTTGAATATCAGCGATCAATTTTTCCAGTCGTT
Source organism: uncultured Spongiibacteraceae bacterium (assembly GCA_964401565.1). Classification (GTDB taxonomy): domain Bacteria; phylum Pseudomonadota; class Gammaproteobacteria; order Pseudomonadales; family Dasaniaceae; genus Oceanicoccus. The sequence continues at coordinate 1,864 of CAYNZI010000302.1, read as the reverse complement.
CCTGTTCTTCGATAGGCAGATTTTTAAACTCTTCGGGACCGTAGAGCTTTCCATCAATGACCGGGCCAAGGGTATATCCGGTCGGAGTTCGCTTGATCGCGATACCTCGTTCTTCGGCATCCTTATCCAGTTGTTTGAAGGCTTGTTCCTGGCGTTCCTGAAATTCACCTTCGATTTCTTGTCGGCGATTTCGGTATTCTTCGCTTTGAAAAGAAGAGGGTAACGATGTTAGCAAGTCTTCTGTAAGGGCTTCCATATCCTTGCGAAACTTTTTCCCCATGCCAACGGGTAATTGCAGCACTTTTGGCTTTTGCGCATCGTCGAAATTGTTGATGTAACACCAGTCAGAATGAGGTTTTTCAGTAGCAGCTCGGTCCGCAACAATTTGTTGAACCAGTTGGTGTTTCCCCAGACCTGCCCCCCCCGAGTACAAACAGATTGTAACCCTTGTGCTCAATATCGATGCCGAACTCAATGGCTTCAAGCGCACGCTGTTGCCCTAACGGTATATCGAGAGGCGTCAGATTGTCCGTTGTTTCAAAGACAAGCTGAGATAAATCACAGTGTTGATAGAGCTCGTCTGAGGTTAAGGTATTTTTCATGGAATAGATTCACAAAAGTTTTGGTCAATGAGTGTGAGTATCGGTAGTGTTGTGACCGGTCCGAGTTTTTGATTACCTCGAGTGTATCTTTAGGTTATTTTATAATCAATCGACATCAGAGAAATTGACCCGCTCGACGATCTAGATCATAAAAAGGTTCAGGAGGCGTATGGTTGAGAAAGAATCCCAGCAAGGCTGTTGCACTGCTGGCGGTCGAGAACGATGGCATATTCGATGGCTTTATCAACGTCTTTAAAACCAACGTTACTGGCGTAGAAAAACCTGTCTATAAAATCGTGCTCATGGAATAACATGGATAGATTGGCGCTAAATTTTGTGCTTGTGTGATGACTATTGCCGGTATGAGAGTGGCAATAGCAGCGGCGACTTTATTGTCGTTGGTGAACTTGATTGCCGGCGGACCATGTCTGGGCAATTGCCCGGTCGTCTCCCAGCATACTGAACACGAATAGCTGTTCGAACAAATCCCTGCAGTGACTCATACGGAAGTCTATTAAGGGCGTACAAGATTTATCGAGAACAATGAAGTCCGCTTCTTTTCCCGTCGAAAAATTGCCGATAACGTTGTCCAGATCAAGAGTTTTTGCACCGCCTAAGGTAGCAAGATAGAAACTTTTTAATGGCGATAGATGCTCGCCGCGAAGTTGTAAAACTTTATAGGCTTCATTCAGTGTTTGCAGGATAGAAAAGCTAGTGCCGCCGCCGACGTCCGTGCCGATTCCGACGTTCACATTTTGTTTAACGGCACGGCTGAGTTCAAACAATCCACTGCCTAGAAAAAGGTTCGAGGTAGGGCAAAAAGCGATACCCGACTGGGATTCTTCCATGCGGTCCCACTCCTGATCGGTTAAGTGTAGGCAATGGGCGAATATACTTCGGCGACCCAATAATCCAGCATGATCATACGTGTCGAGATAATTTTTTCGCTTCGGAAATAGATTTTTCACCCATTCGACTTCATCAAGGTTTTCCGACATGTGGGTGTGCATATACACACTCGGATACTCACGCATCAACTGCCCCGCTTTTTCCAATTGAAGCTCGGTTGACGTCGGCGAGAATCGTGGTGTCACGGCGTATTGTAATCGACCTCGATTGTGCCATTTTTCGATGAGGGCTTTGCTGTCGACGTAGGACGACTCGGCTGTGTCAGTGAGGTAGTCTGGGGCATTGCGGTCCATCATGACCTTGCCGGCAATCATGCGCAGATTTCTAGCCTCACAGGCATGAAAGAAAGCGTC
>CAYNZI010000301.1:0-4325 GCA_964401565.1 uncultured Spongiibacteraceae bacterium | reverse complement strand
AATTGAGCAATTGGATGTTACGGATGCGGCTAGCGTTAATGCTCTATCAACCAAGATCAAACAGCCGATTGATATTCTGCTTAATAATGCCGGTATCACAGGTCATTCCAGCCCCAAGTTTGAAGACCTGGAAGTGGGGAGCTTACTGCAGACCTTCGATGTCAATGGTTTGGGTGCTCTGCGTGTTACGCAGGCTTTTTTGCCCAATTTACAGAAGGGAGAGAGAAAAATCGTAGCCAGTGTTAGCAGTGTAATGGGTAGTATTGCGAACAATAAAAACGCCGGGGCAATAGGCTATCGCGCTAGTAAAGCGGCGCTGAACAGCTTTAACCAATCTTTAGCTGCCGAGTTAGGCTCCAAGGGCTTTCGCTTCGTTGTATTGCATCCCGGATGGGTTAGAACTGACATGGGGAGTAGCAGTGCGACCTATTCGGTAAAAGAAAGTGCTGACGGATTGTTTGCGGTGATTAGTGGCTTGAAAGCTGATGATAATGGCCGCTTTTATGATTTGCATGGCGAGACCGTAGCTTGGTAGACGCCCGCCATAGAGAGAGTGCATTGTAGTTGGCACTTTCCCTATGACATGACCTTAATATTGCTGCGGTCTGGAGTGGAGAGATCTACATTCTCTATAACGGCGGCTGTAAAGATGGCTTCGTTTACCCGATGAATCGTTTGCATTAGGTGCTTTCGAATAGTCGATGTTACTTTGGTATTTGGAATACGCTCCAGATATATCCACACGGTATACTCAAGCGCATAATTTCCGGTATTGGTCAGTGCCCATTCAAATTCTTTGTTGCTGTTTATTTTTACTTTTTCATTGTCACAGCAAGCTTCAAATGCTTTCGTAAAAACTTTGTCTATCTTTTGATTAAACTGATTGAGTGCTTCTTCGCGCTCTTCGGCAGTGGCTCTGTTGGTGTCAGGATACCCGATATGGTAGAGCAGTTTTTTGCGAATTCCCTCGGTACTGGCGATGCGGCTAAGGTTATCAATTTTGCTCTGGATAAAGCGGCTGTTTCTGATCAGTGTGCGATGGTTATTGCGGATGTCATAAAGGATAACGTAGACGAATGTTACCTTGTTGATGACATATTCATCTTTATAGCCGTCGATCACAACCACGTCACCGTCTTCAAGCATCTGTGTGTTGAGTATGATTAATCCACTAATGATGTCTGGCGCCCAAATATTACTGGTGAAGGCGAGAAATGCCGCGATAATACCGAATATGCCGGTTGTTTCTAGAAGGCTATTGGCGCCCCAAATAAGTATCATGAAGTAAATAGTCGCTATCACACTGAAGACCAGTAGCATAAGGTCTACGAGGCGACTGCTGTAGGTTTCGATAAATACTATGTGATCGTCAAATTCCTTTTCCGTACCAAATTTTTTCCGCAGGAAATAGGACGAGATACTGTAAGCGAGTAAGCCGACATATATTGCCATCAATGTCAGTCCGGCTTTTATAAAGTAATTTTCGTAGTCGCTATCTGCGCCGAGAATAATGATGTTGATGGCCTGCAGTATCAATACGAGCACATTCAGCGAGCGCAGTATTTTTACTCGCGCATCGCTTTCGTTATCCTTTCCTGACTCGACGATATCCAATAGTGGGCGAGCGAAGACAAATAGAATGATATTGACAGCGAAAATGGCGGCGTGGGCTAACCATTCAATATTGCTTAGTTCAGGGATAAGCCAAGTGAGAGACGACACTGTTTGTCCTTATATCGGTTCCTATGGAATCAATATAGCCGGTATCAGTCCGAATAAGAACAGCATTTTCCCCGGCCGGATTGAAAGGTTTTGATGATAGGCTGAAATTGCTGTCAATTGAGCTTGTAGCGAGTTTAAAAATTTGCGACCCTGCTCTCCCTTAATGTTCCATCGATAGAGGTTAAATGGGTTTATGGTTAATCAGCCAGGTACGGGTGACAACCGACTTATCGTGGGTATTTCCGGCGCATCGGGAATAATCTATGGCGTTAGATTGTTGCAGATACTTAACAATTTGCCGATTGAATCACACCTTGTGATGAGTAAGTCGGCGGAAATGACATTAGGGTATGAACTGGATATCAAGCTCAAGCAAGTACATGAACTGGCTGATCAGGTTTACTCGGTTAAAAATGTAGGCGCTGCCATTTCGAGCGGCTCGTTTCGTACCATGGGCATGGTGATTACGCCCTGTTCTATCCGATCTATGTCTGAAATTGCCACGGGTGTAACGACATCACTACTGACCCGCGCGGCCGACGTTGTATTGAAAGAACGGAGAAAGCTGGTGTTGATGGTGAGGGAAACCCCGCTTCATACCGGGCATTTACGAACCATGACAGCACTGTCAGAGATGGGGGCCATTATAGCGCCACCGCTACCTGCTTTTTATACGAAGCCCAAGACTATCGACGATATGGTTGACCATAGCGTCGGTAGGGTGCTTGACTTGTTTGATATTGAAGCGGGCATGGTCAATCGCTGGGGCGAAAACTCTTCCACGTAGTCATGATTATTCTGGTTTCATTTAAAGGGTCTTGAACGCGGGTAAAGAATGATCCATCGGCGAAACAACCCCGTGAATGCTATTATGCCGCCAAGTATGTGCGCGGGATTGAACGTGACTAAATACTACACATTGTATAGAAGGTAAGGATTATGAATCCATTTGAATTTATAACAGCAAACAAAGTGATTTGTGAGATCGGAGCTGCCCATAAATTGGCACAGTATTGTCAAGAGTTGAATATAAGTCGTTTGATGTTGGTGACCGATAACGGCATTGTTCAAACGGGTATGGCTGAGCCTCTGGTGGCGGAAATAGAGAAGGCGGGTATTAGCGTTTTCTTGTATAGCGACGTTCAGGCTGACCCGCCGGAAGCGTTGGTATTGGCTTCTGTGGAAGTTGCGAAGTCCGAAAAGGTTGATGGCATTGTCGGGCTTGGGGGGGGCAGCTCAATGGATGTTGCGAAACTGATTGCGGTATTGGCAACCTCCGAACAACCGTTGGCTGAAATGTACGGCATTGGCAATATACGTGGGGGAAGATTGCCCCTGATCCAAGTTCCGACAACAGCGGGCACCGGATCGGAAGTGACGCCTACATCAATCATTACTACCGGTGCAACGACCAAAACGGGCGTTATATCCAAGCAACTATTGCCTGATATCGCAATTCTTGACGCTGAATTGACGGTTGGGTTGCCCCCTCACGTGACGGCCGCAACGGGAATAGACGCTATGGTTCACGCGGTAGAGGCGTTCACTACCCGGCATAAGAAAAATGTTTACTCGGATATGTTAGCTCGGCAAGCGTTAGTGTTGATGTCTGCAAATATCAGGGAGGCTGTACATAACGGCAGCAATCTCGAAGCCCGGTCAAACATGTTGCTAGGGGCGATGATGGCGGGGCAATCTTTTGCTAATGCGCCAGTAGCGGCAGTCCACGCGCTCGCTTATCCTCTGGGGGGGCATTATCACATTCCTCATGGGCTGAGTAATTCTCTAGTATTGCCGCATGTATTACGATTTAACGCTTCGGCGGCCTGTGAGTTGTATGCTGAGTTACTCCCTCTCGTCAGTAGTGGCCGGACTGTGACGGGTACCCGTGCCGGCTGCGATGCGTTTATTGATCATATGGATCGTTTGATCGATGACGTAGAGCTGCCTAAAACTTTGAGAGAGATGAAGGTCGCTGAAGGGGACTTGCCAATGCTGGCGGACGACGCGATGTTACAGCAGCGGTTGCTGATTAATAATCCAAGAGATGTTAGTCGAGATGATGCGCTTGCTATATACCAGGCAGCTTACTGAGCCACTGCATAGGCTCGCAGGCGGACAGTAACTCGATGAGAGCTAAACGAGAATAGAGTATGGCGCAGAAAATTAATGTTTCACGGACAGACTACAAAATATTTTATCCGATCACTACCCGGTGGATGGATAATGATGCTTATGGCCATGTAAACAACGTGACGTACTATTCTTATTTTGATACGGCTGCCAATACATTTTTAGTGAATCATTGTGGTCTCGATTATCACAACGGAAAAATTGTTGGGTTGGTCGTTAGTTCGGGTTGCGAGTATTTGGCGCCGATAGAGTTTCCAGATAAAATTGATGTTGGTGTACGTATCGATCGACTGGGAAATAGTTCAGTGCAATATGGTATTGGTATCTTTAAAGAGGGAGAGGATCAGGCTTGTGCGTTTGGGCACTTCATTCATGTCTTCGTTGATAATGTCTCGCGCAAGCCAGTGACTATCCCCGAAGAAATGCGAAAAAACATGAAAAAAATTGAAGTGACTACTTCTGGTTAACCA
>CAYNZI010000300.1:0-4333 GCA_964401565.1 uncultured Spongiibacteraceae bacterium | reverse complement strand
ATGTTAGCCTCTATCACCGGCACGGCGATGACGAGAGCGGTATACGGCAGTGAAATGATCTTTTCCATCCCGCCAATATCAATGGCTTCACTGTGGGAAATGCCGTTTATCGCCCTCCTCGGGCTTGTTGTCGGATGTTGCGCTGCGCTATTCATGGTCATTCTGAAAACTGCGCTTCGATACATCGACAAACCCATTTTGCCCCGTATGGCTCTCGCCGGGTTAATAACCGGCTGTTGCGCTCTGCTAGTCCCCGAGATAATGGGTATTGGCTACGATAGCCTAAACGCTGCACTCGCTAACGAATTACCCCTTACTTTACTGCTCGTTTTAATCATTGCCAAAATTATTGCCACCGCTATCAGCAACGGCCTAGGTATGCCTATCGGCCTTATCGGCCCCAATTTACTCATCGGCGCTTGCATTGGCAGTGCTATGGGTGACTTCGGAGCCAACCTGTTCCCAGATCTTGCATCAAACCATAGCTTTTATGTTCTATTGGGAATGGGGGCGATGATGGGGGCTGTTTTAAATGCACCGCTAGCCGCGCTAATGACTTTGCTGGAATTTAGCAACAACACGTCGATGATTTTCCCCGGCATGTTAGCGATCACAATCGCCACCCTGACTAACAGTGAATTATTCAACCAAAAATCAGCTCATCAAACTGTTTTTCAACATATTAAATTACTACTACCCACCGACCCTATGAGCCTGGCGCTGCAGAGAACCAGCGTCGCAAGCTTAATGCATCACAGCTTGTGCACAACACCACCACAAGTGACGTCCGATGAAGCAAAACTATTGATTGAAAAAGACGTTCGGTGGTATGCGGTCACAGACGAAACCAACAAACCCATGCATTTGGTCGCAGGGCTCGCCATGATTGCTCATATTGAAAAACACATCGATAGCAACACGATATATTTGTTAGACGAGTCACTAACAATACAACCATTAGAGGAACTGAGCATTCAGGCAACCTTGAAAGAAGCACTCAACAAGATGGACCACAGCAAGGTCAACGCTCTTTTTGTATCAGGCTACATATCCGGAAACTATTCTGACAGTGGTATAGTGACACGCGATGATATCGAACAGTATTACAAGACGCCGCAGTCTTACTAAAAGGGCTAAAACATGCTTTGGGTAAAAGCGTTACATATTATTGCTGTTATCTGCTGGTTTGCTGGAATATTCTATCTTCCACGCATATTCGTCAACCACGCCATGGCCAAGCACCACGAAACCAGAGAACAACTGGCTCAGATGGCAAGTAAACTCTATCGTTTCATGTCCATTTTTCCCTTCGCCACGATCATTTTCGGTTTCTGGCTCATCAGCTATAACTGGGACTACTACTGGAACTCCCACTGGTTCATTGTCAAATTGGTGCTGGTTGGATTTTTAGTCATCTATCACCTTATCTGCGGGAAGTACGTTGCGCAAATAAACCAGGATAACAACCAGCACCAACACGTGTACTACCGGTGGTTCAATGAAATACCCGTACTAATGTTGTTCGCTGTTGTCATATTAGTGGTCGTTAAACCATTTTCCTGAGTGCTTTCGCAGGCCGACATCACAACCCCATACTCCGCACAACCGATGGATCATTGCCCAGCTCCCGATATTGGTCGATCATCAGTGCTTCATATTTTTCTCTGCGCGCAACCGGGCGCATGCCAACCTTCTCACCCAGTTCCATCTCCTGAGGATCAATCGGCTGAAAACGAGTCCATATCGGCATATCAGGCTGGTTAGGGTTGCCATTTTTGGCAAAGTTAGTCCAATAAGTCACTATGCGATCTGTCAGCTCACTATCAAATTCATTGACGGGGAATAGCGGAAAAGGGCTATCAAAGACAAATGGAATTTCACTTCCGTGATAGGCTCCCGCCCACTGGCTTTCGGCTGGAGACGTTCTGGTGAAAAAATAGAGCCAGGTTGGCACCCCGTGACGAGCAGTTTCATTGGCGGAAAACCAGGCTTGCATACCAAATAGATGATCGCCCAATAAAGTGTTAATACCGTTAAAAAGATCGTCGTCCGACGCCACTGGATAATAATCCAAAATAGCATCTGCCTCATCAGGATAGACATCTCTGACCATGGATTCATAGTCTTCCGGGGTAGCAGGGCCCGGACTACGCTTAACAAACGGACTCCCTATCAATGGACCCAATAGTGTCCCTTCATCGGCATTCGTACCGATCATAAAAGGAATTTGAGCCTGCTCTCCAGCGGCGAACGTCGCCGCCGTCGATTTGGGCATGACCCAACCATCTACAACCGGATGAGACAATGCATCCAAAAGAGGATGTTTCTCAAAGGCTGCTACCAACTCTTCAGCCGGCATAACCCGTAATCGTAACACTTGATCGCTCCCTTCAACGCCCACCGCGCGGGCAAATTCCACTCCCTGTTCTTCCGCGGATCGCCACGCTCCACCCCCATTACGCAATGGCGTAAATTGGTGAGTGCCGATGCCACTTTGAGCAATCGCCTTATGAATTAATCCGCGAGACAACGGTGATGCCATAATTTGGCCAACAGAGTGCGCCCCCGCAGACTCCCCAAATATCAGCACGTTGTCAGGATCGCCACCAAAAGCCGCAATGTTATCTTTAACCCATGTCAGCGCTTGAATTTGGTCCAGCGTTCCGTAATTACCAGAACTGTTATTCGCCGATTCGGCCGTTAACTCTGGGTGCGCAAAAAAGCCCAAAATGCCAAGCCGGTAGTTAATCGAAACCACAATGACGCCACGTGACGCCAGCGCTGAACCATCGTAGTTGGCCGCGTCTCCAGCACCGAATTTATGCCCACCTCCGTGGTACCACACCATTACCGGAAGGGATTTACTGGCTATTGTCGGCGCATAAATTGACAAAGTAAGACAGTCTTCGCTGAAAATTCCGGGCGAAGAAAAACCCAAAAACCATCGAACAACGGTTTTGCGCCAACTCGACATGCCGGCACCATCCATCATTAAACTTATAAAACCGAGCTCTCCAGCTCTCGGCTGCACACAGGCAGGACCGTGCTCAAATGCTTTGCGGACATCGGCCCAGGTTTCAGCCGGTGCAGGCGGCATCCACCTTCGGTCGCCCACGGGTGCGGCCGCATAGGGGATTCCTCGATAAGATACCGTTGCGGTAACGTTGTTTACCAACCCGATCAATTGACCAGAGCGCACCGAAACAGTCTCCGAGTCCGAGTTACTGCCCGCACCGAGATAGAAAAATCCGGCAGTGATAATAAGGGTGGCGAGCACCAAGCTGGTGAGTTTCTTCATTATGATGTTATTCTCCATGCTTTTTTGCAGCACAAATATTAGTTCATTGCCGACGACGTCAACAAGGTTTCACGATGCTATCAAGAGTAACGCACTGGATCACAGATGGCACCGAAAAGAAAAGCCGAAACCAAATCACCATGCTGGTAGTGATGGCTATTGCTATGCCACTCACCTTTTCTATCTGGCGAACCATGTTGGATAATTTCGCCATCGAGAAAGCCGCGTTCACAGGCATTGAAATTGGCACATTACAAAGCTTGCGAGAAATTCCTGGCTTCCTGACTTTTCTGTTTATATTCATCACTATTTTTATTCGGGAACAACGTTTTACCATTTTGTCGTTAGGCATCGCGGGGTTTGGTGTTGCGCTTACCGGCTTCTTTCCTTCCGTGACGGGCCTCTACGCAACAACAGTTTTGATGTCCGTTGGTTTTCATTACTACGAAACCGGACAACAATCACTACAGTTACAGTGGATTTCAAAAGATAAGGCGCCGCAAACGCTCGGCAAAATAATTGCCGCAGGGTCATTTGCCAGTCTCGGAGCTTACGCCATTATTCTACTGACTCATCAGGTTCTGCACCTGGATTACAAATACATTTACCTGATCGGCGGATCCCTGACGCTGGCTATCGCCATATTTGTTGCGTTCTATCTCCCCACCTATAAAGAGGACGTGCAACAAAACAAACAGCTGATTCTGCGCAAACGCTATTGGCTCTATTACGCACTCACTTTTATGAGCGGCGCACGCCGACAAATATTTGTGGTGTTTGCTGGTTTTATGATGGTAGAACGATTCAGTTTTCCCATTTGGGCAATGACCTGCCTCTACTTACTCAACCATTTACTCAATATGTTTCTAGCGCCTTATATCGGCAGAATGATTCATAAACATGGCGAGCGAAAATCACTGGGGGTTGAATACGCTGGACTTATTATCGTTTTCTCGGCCTATGGTTTTGTTGCCAGCTTGCCGGTAGGAACAACACTGCTCTTTGGACTACCTTTAATAGGCTTTGCTGCCGCCG
>CAYNZI010000299.1:0-4341 GCA_964401565.1 uncultured Spongiibacteraceae bacterium | reverse complement strand
GGAAGCCGGGACGGCCCAGGACTATGGATCGGTGGTGCCCGGCCTGATTCTCGGTGTATAACTCAATCCATGAAGTTTACTCCGGCCGGAAGTCGTACTGAGTTTGTCCTAGACGTGAAGCTGCTGTTATTTAGCGCGGCAACGGCGCGACGTGATTGCTCCACAGCTGGCGGCCGTCCCGGCTGCCCGCCCTCCTGCCTGAGCCCGACTTGAAAAACAGCCGGTCTCAGTCACTCACTCAGCGCTCATCTTTTACGTTCCGCAATAACGTCACGCCGTTGCCTCCGATCGTAGTGATTCCATGGCAGAGGATTACTGTTCATCAATATCAGTATTGGTATTGGTATCGAGCCACCCAAAACTTAGCACACTGGCAGAGGAGCAGGCCGGGTACCGCTGAGGAATAGTTAAAGTTCAGGCCGAGGGAGTGGACGAGACAGCGAAGCGCCTTAAGGCTCTGGAATGAATGAGGGAAGCCGGGACGGCCCAGGACTATGGAGCGGTGGTGCCCGGCCTGATCCTCGGTGTTAAACCTCAATCCATGAAGTTTACTCCAATCGGAAGTCGTACTGAGTTTGTCCTTGAATTGAAACGGCGGTTATCGAACCCGGCTACGGCGCAGGGCTATGGGTCGGTGATGTCCGATCTGATTCTGGGTATCAAAAAACAAACCGCAAAGTTTGCAGCAACAGATAACTCTATCTTTTACTACTCTTTGCGGTTTTTTCTCAGTTTGAAAATAGTGCTATTTGCTACTTTCAACAATGTAATCAACGACTGATTTAACATCGTCTTCTGAACAACTCATACACAAGCCTTTTGCAGGCATCGCATTGAAGCCATTGATCGCATTCGCGTAAACCTGATCAATGCCTTTTTCCACACGACCAGCCCATGCAGCAACGTCACCGAGTTTGGGAGCTCCGGCTGCGCCTGTCGCATGGCAGGCCATACAATTACTGTTGTAAATGTCCTCGGCTGATTTAGCGCCGCCACCCGCAGCAGCGGTAACTACCGCCATACCACAGCTATTATCACCTTCCAAACACACTTCTCCGGCTGGCTTAATACGCTCTTCAATCCCGGCCTGTTGTTTGTCTGAAATACCGTGGGCGGACAATGTCACGCCTAACAGCAATAGACCCATTAATTTTATCGTACCGTTTTTCACTATTTTCATCACTCTTGATGTCCTCACTTTTCGTTACAACGATGTAGCGACTAAAAATTACAGGCGCGAATTATAGCCACTTTCAGCCCTGAGCGGAAATCCCCAGTAAAATTAATGTTTATCACCGCCAATCTTCCTGCATCATCACCCGATGCAATGGACTCTTCAAACGTTCGCAGGTATGATTGCGGCCCTGAAATAGGGCCATCAAGCCCGATTAGGTAGCAGAAAAACCGCCCGTAGCTCAGCTGGATAGAGTAGCGGCTTCCGAAGCCGTTGGTCACAGGTTCGAATCCTGTCGGGCGGACCATAATCCAAGAAGGGCTTATCGAAAGGTAAGCCCTTCTTGGATTATGGTCCCGGTGTTCAAACCATAGACAATTGGGCTTCAGCGTTACCTGACATTCTGAGCCGGTCCCGCTGGATACGCATAATTGAGCGTTCCAGTGACCGCTGCTCCTGAGCGGGCAAATCCACAAACTCCGCACCAATAAAACAGTGACGGTCATCTGTTTGATCAACATCGATACTGCGCACCGACACGCCACAGTCAATATTTAGACCGGCGAAGTCAAAGGTTACATGACTGAGTAAATCGTCATAATGAAAGCTGTTAGCACTTTCCCCTTGCACCATAACGTCCAATAGAATTCCTGAGCTAGACACATTTCGCAAACGGCCGTGATAACGCTGTTCATCAGGGCCAATAAATCGTGAATCAATCTCTACTCTATCTCCAATCGGCAAACGAAATGCATTACGACGCTGATCAACCGCAATATCCATAGGCATAGCGAGCACATATAAAGGAGCGTCCTCGTGAATATATTTCTCAGTAATATCGGTTTCGAATTTCATTTTCCTGCCGCCATCCAGCCGGATAGAAACCTTCACTCGCTGGCCGGGCATGCCGACAAAGTCATTGGGAAACAACTCGTCAATTAGCAATGTGCGCTCTTCCGGGTCTAACTCTAGAATAATACTCTGATAAACAACATCGTCACCGGCTGCCGTGACTTCCAAAAAACGGTGATCGCGTTGAGCTTGATGAAGGCTGAGATAGCTGTGGTTAAGCTTGGAGTCGGGCCTACTATCCTCTTTGTGGCCTCTTAAGCTTTTGTATCGGTCAATCAATGTCGAAAACATGAGGTCTTCCTTTTTTCAAACCCGATGTATTAGAGAAGCGGCAGTACTCACCATATCGTTAATAGCGTGATAAGTTAAGGCCTCTGGGAGATATAAGATAATATTCGCCTATCGCACTCATGAGAAAGCGCTTTCTCAATAAGCACTCATTAAATGATACAACCCATATAGAAATATGAGCGTGTTAGCGAGCAGTAGGGCCAACGGCGTAAATCCATTATTGGTGGCAACGATATGCTGCCAAAACCTATGGCCTATGATCTATGACAGACAAACCTAAATACTCGGATCGATGCAATAGGAAAACATCAAATTTACGTTGTATTATGTGTTCGTTTATTTCAGACTGCGTGGATAATAAATTATGGTGTAGTGGCACACTGGTTGTTAGGGACTGGACAGCTTTTCAACATATCTTGCTTCTAATCGCCACATAAAAAACCCCTCACTGGAATTGTCGTTATGCACATCAAGCTCAACTACGCCCTTATACCGCTGCTCTGTGTGTTGTTTACAACACGTCTTTTTGCTGACCCTATGTTTCCGGCGCTAACATCACCTGCTACCACGGACTTTCAGCCGGGCAAGTTCATTTGGGCCGACCTAGTTAGCTCTGACCCCGAAGCATCAATCGAATTTTACACCGCTGTTTTTGGCTGGGAAATAAAACAAACCGGCAATGCCGAGGAAACCTATTACCATGTGAGCAACAACGGCAAGTTGATCGCAGGCATAGTCCCCAGAACTTCTGACGATACGTCTGATAAAAAAGCATTATGGGTAGGACATATCTCTACCCCCGATATTCACGCCGCGACCACAACCGCAGAAAACCTAGGCGCACACCTCGCTCTCGCTCCCAAGGAGTTTGGCCAGCGGGGCCTGCACGCAATCATTCGTGACCCTCAAGGCGCGGTAATTGGCCTACTTCAATCAAGCAGTGGCGATCCAGTTGATAACGAAGCAGGGGATGGTCCGTGGGCATGGGCACAGCTGTTCAGCACTAATCCAACAAAGGCTACTGCGTTTTATACCGATGTGTTTGCCTACGAAACCAAGGCAATCACCGAAACAAGTAACGATAATGATTACCTGTTACGTTCACAAAATACCGCCAGAGCCAGTATTGCACCCTTACCGGCATCTCTCCCTCAACGAGACCGCTGGGTTGGCTTTATCAATGTCGACAACCTCAAAATAACACTGGCTAAATCAACCGAACTCGGTGCCCGAGTGATCTACCCCCCCCGGGAACAAATGCTCAACGGCCGCCTCGCTATTATTGCCGACCCCAATGGCGCGCTGTTAGGTTTGATTGAATCCGATACTACTGAACAGGAAGGAATCTAAGTATGACAACGCTAAATACTGTCTTCAAAACGGGCTCTTTGATCCTTGCCGGCCTGTTACTTAGCTCCTGTGCCAGCGACGGCGTTACCGGCTCTGTAAGTTACTCCGCCCATTATGGATCAAGCTGGGGAAGTCCCATGTATTATGGTCACTGGCATGACAGCCCAGACATTATTGTTGTGCCCCCGCCAAAACGGGATCGCCCTGATGCTCGCCCACCGGGAGGCAGGCCAAAACCTCCACGCAGCCGACCTAGCAGACGGTAAAGCACATAATATTTAGCTAAAAACTCATTACCCCTGCGATAACTATCACGGGGGTTTTGTCTTCTTGTAGTCGACACTTAAGGATAGTGAGCTTCATGCAAACACATAACCGTCCCTTGACCTCTCTGTTACTGCTCTTTTCAGCGATAACCCTGATCAGTTGTAGCTCCGATTCCGGCCCGATTCTAGAAGAACATATCAGACCTGTGCGCACAGCACTGGCCATTAAGACTCCCGGTGAGGTGAAAAGACGTTTTGCGGGGAGCAGCCAAGCAGCTTCGACCTCTAAGGTGAGTTTCCGGGTAGAAGGTATCATTACTGAATTTCCGGTGCAGGTGGGCACACCACTAAAGAAGGGGCAATTAATTGCCCGCTTAGACAGTAGCGATTATCAAACCAAGTTAGAAC
>CAYNZI010000298.1:0-4349 GCA_964401565.1 uncultured Spongiibacteraceae bacterium | reverse complement strand
CTCCAAAAACATGATGGAAGACTGGGCTAACGACGATGTCAATCTGCTGGGGTGGCGCGCTGCCACCGCTGAAACAGCATTCGAAAAATCTGCCAACACCTCTCAAGAAATCAACGAACAGGAATACTACGATCACGGTATTCTGATGGTTGCCATGGTTAAAGCAGGGGTTGAATTGGCATTTGAAACAATGGTTGCTGCCGGTATTATTGACGAGTCGGCCTACTATGAATCACTGCATGAAACACCGCTCATCGCCAACACCATTGCACGGAAAAAACTCTACGAGATGAATGTTGTCATTTCTGATACCGCCGAATACGGCTGCTATCTTTTTGACCATGCTTGTAAGCCATTACTTAAAGGCTTTATGGAAAAAATCAGTACCGATGTTATCGGCAAGGGATTGGATTTGAAAGACAGTGGCGTCGACAACCAGGAACTGGTAGCGGTTAATGCGGCTATTCGCAACCACCCAGTAGAAGTTGTAGGCACCAAACTGCGCGGTTACATGACTGCAATGAAGAAGATTGTATAAATACTCAAGCTTCTGGCTACACCACATAAAAAGGGCGAACCTGAAATCAGGTTCGCCCTTTTTATTGCTGGAATTTCTACAATTCTGTTAATTAAAGTCCATTAACTAATGCTCCATTAGCGACACAATCATTCTAAACCGCCAATGCCACGTCCTTCGGTTCCAGATAGACTGATGCGGTGATTTGCTCACGCTCTTTCAAATACAAATAGATATACGTTCCAGCCAACACCACAATCAACGACACAACCACTGAAATTCTAATTATTTTCATCGACATCATTCCAACTCTCTCTACCATTCGTAAGCAAACAAGCTTAACTAACCGGAAAAGGTCCACTTTTCGTCAATATGGTTTGCGCGCTGATCTTTTTCAAGCTTCAGCAAATGAGCCAGTAAAGAATAGCGTGCAATTGGGTGCAATGACGAGTCAACATCGTCGTAAACCAAAGGCGTTAGTGAATCCAGAGTTCCTGTTCGCTCGTTAGACAGCACTTCTACCACCTTACTCTCTCGCCCCATACGGTGATCAATCAAATACTGGATTTCTTTTTTCGGCGTATCAATAACGTGACCGTGGGCCGGGCCCAGTGCATCAATGGAATAGTCAAGTAGCAATCGTAGTGAATCAATATAATCTTTCATATCACCGTGGGGGGGGATAATAACGACGGTCGACCCCTGCATAATGTGATCGCCGGTCAACAGTAATCCATCATCCTCCACCAGAAAACAAATATGGTTATTAACATGACCAGGCGTATGAATAGCCCGAATGGTAAACTCAGCACTACTAACACATTGATTATGTGAAAAACTCTGATCCGGAACGAAACTGTCGTCCTGATGGCCGTCATTTTCCTCCAGCACATTGCCCATTAAAATGGCACCCGTCTCTTTTGCCAGCACTGCTGCTGCGGGCGAGTGATCAGGGTGGGTATGAGTCACTAGAATCCACGCCAATTTACCGTCGCAAGCATCCAGAATCGCCTTAATATGTGACGGTTCAGCCGGACCTGGATCAATAACCGCAATTTGATCTCTGCCTACTAAATAGGTGTTTGTACCCGGGCCCGTCATGATCCCAGGATTCGGTGCGGTAATCCGCCTGACATTTTCGGTAAGCTGAACTACTTTCCCTGCAACAATTTCAACCATATTTCACCTATTATATTACTTCGCTGATTAACGCTACTACCCTACTCAACCATATTGGCAATAGGTACCAACGGGCTAACATCCGCCTCGTAGTCCACGCCATCTATCTCAAAACCAAACAATCGCAGGAATTCCTTTTTGTAGCCTTCCATATCACTGATTTCTGACAGATTATCGTCGGTAATTTGCCCCCACAACGCTTCGACTTTAGATTGCACATCGTCAGCTAGTTCTTTGTAGTCAGCCCGCAGGCGTCCCTCGTCATCAAAACGTGGAGAATCACCATAGAGGCTTTCTCGAAACAACAATTCTACTTGCTCAATGCAACCGTCGTGCTTGCCCGCTTCTTTCATCACTTTAAAAAGCAAGCTTTGATAGAGAGGCATAACCGGAATGGCCGCACTCGCCTGAGTCACCACCGCCTGTAACACTGAGACCCGAGCATCACCGCCACTGGCAGCTAACTTGTCTCTTATTGACAGTACTTTTTTGTCCAAATCTCTCTTCGCCTGACCAATAGTACCGTTCCAATAAATGTCTCGAGTCACACGCTCGCCAACGTAAGTGTAAGCCGTTGTTTTACATCCCGGCGCCAGCACTCCAGCCTCATCAAGGGCATCAATCCACATTTGCCAATCTTCACCGCCCATTACCGCGACCGTGTTATCAATTTCATCTTGATTGGCCGCTTCAATGGTAAATGATTTCAGTATTTCTTTGTCAGTATCGACACCTGTTTGCACCACTTCCTGGCCAATTGGCTTCAAAGTAGAGTGGTGAACCACCCCTGTTTTTGGGTGCTGCCGACGAGGAGAGGCCAGACTGTAAACTACGAGGTCTACTTGCCCCAGATCCTGCTTGATCACATCAATAGCTTTTTGTTTGATTTCGTCAGAAAAGGCATCACCGTTGATACTCTTCGCATACAACCCTGCTGCGTCGGCGTAATGATGAAAACCTGCTGAATTATACCAGCCAGCCGTTCCCGTTTTTTTCTCCGTTCCTTCTTTCTCAAAAAACAAACCCAAAGTGGCAGCACCACTACCGAAGGCTGCCGTGATTCGAGAAGCTAGTCCATATCCAGTGGACGCTCCGATGACTAATACCTTTTTCGGACCATTTTCAATGGACCCCTGAGCCTTAACGAAGTCAATTTGCTCCTTCACATGAGCCATACAGCCCGCAGGATGTGTCGTAACACAAAGAAACCCACGTACTCGAGGTTTAATAATCATAAAAGGTCCTTGGCTTGTCTAAAAAAACTGGCGATGGATGAACAGTATTTCAGCTGCCAGCACCATAACATTTGCTCAGTATTATAGACGGCTTGCGTGAGTAAACCACCCCTTTATAATGTCTCCCCTTTATCACATTAACTTGGTTCCCAAAAAATCCTATGAGCAAGATAAAGCTAGCCTACGCAACCCGCCCTGAATGGACCACTGCAGTTATGGACGATTTTGATGCATTTTTACTGGACCATGCTGCTGCCGAGAAGAAAGCGTCGGGGATGGCCGTATCCATGCTGTCACACTACCCTGATCGAGTAGAGCTAGTCACCGCAATGGCCGACCTTGCCGTCGAAGAAATGACTCACTTCCGTGAAGTCGTTAAAATAATCCACGACCGCGGTCAGATCACCAACAAAGACGAAAAAGACCCTTATGTAAATATCTTCCGAAAATCCCTTCGCAAAGGCAGTGACGAATACTTTCTTGATCGACTGCTCGTTGGCGCCATCATCGAAGCACGTGGTGCCGAACGATTTTGCCTAATTGCCCAAGCCTTACCCGCGGGGAAATTAAAGTCATTTTATACGTCAATCACTCGCTCAGAAGAGCGTCATCTCGACTTGATGGTAGACCTCGCTCATCTTTACTTCGAACCGGCTATTGTGAACCAGCGCCTGCGGGAGCTTATTACTATCGAAGCCGAGATTGTCTCCAAATTACCTTACCGATCGGCGCTTCACTAACCGATGCCAGCGCTGGAAAAGTACCTGGGCCGATATGCCGAGCCCGAATCGCTGAAACTCGATAACTTCCCAGATGGTTTCTCAAACGGGCTGGTAGTCCCTATGTATGATGAGGCACCCAGCGCACTAGACCCATTTGTCGGATACTTGGATACCAACGACAAGTTGCTGATTATTGTGGTGATAAATCGACCACCATCCGATACCAACACAGCTTGGGCAACCGAACTTTTAGCTCATCCCTTTTTATCAAAAAACCCGATGACATGGCAATCTTCAAGTGGAGACCTCACTTTTCATTCCACCGACGGCGGGGGGCTACTGATCGTTGATCGCTGCATCAAAGGAGCCCCTATCCCCGTCGATCAAGGCGTGGGACTGGCCAGAAAAATAGGCGCCGATATCCTCTGTCAACTCATCAATCAACGCAAGGTGTCGTCGCCATGGATCTTCAACACCGACGCTGACGCCCTATTACCCAACAATTACTTCGAGCGGGAGAACCACCTGGAACGGATACCCACACACAGCCAAATGAAGGCGGCGATAATCTTCCCCTTCCAACATATATTTGTCGATGACACACCAAAACTACCAACTCTACTCTATGAATTTTCTCTGCACTATTATGTCGCTGGCCTGCAGTGGGCAGTGTCGCCCTATGCTTACCATACTATC
>CAYNZI010000297.1:0-4354 GCA_964401565.1 uncultured Spongiibacteraceae bacterium | reverse complement strand
TTGAGTATCACAGACAGTTCACTCATTCGTTTATATTTATACCCGCTGGCGGACTAATTTGCGCATGGGTATTACATGCGATATTTTCCAAGCGACATCAAATAGGGTTCCGAGAAACCTGGCTCTTCTGCACACTGGGTTATGCAACCCACGCCGTATTAGACGCCTGCACGACTTACGGTACACAGCTTTTCTGGCCTTTTAGCGATGAGCGGATAGCATGGAATATCATTTCAGTAATTGACCCGATCTATACGCTTATACTGGCAGCGCTGTTGCTTACAGCCTACATTAGCAAGAAAAGAAAATTGGCGATCATTGCGTTGGTTTGGATTATTGCTTACCCCCTTATAGGTTTAATTCAACGGGAAAGAGCCGTCGAGGGCGCTCAGTTATTGGCGGCAGAGCGCAATCACGACCCAATTAATGTAGCAGCAAAGCCCAGCTTTGGGAATCTGTTAGTTTGGAAAACAGTTTATGAAGTAGATAATCATTATTATGTGGACGCTGTTCGAGTGGGGTTCGACGTTAATGTGTTTTCTGGAGATGTCGTCGAAAAACTTGAGCTGAGTCGTGATTTTCCTTGGCTTGTTGTCGGTTCACAGCAAGCCCGGGATATCGATCGTTTTCGGTGGTTTTCAAACGGGTATGTCGCAAAAGACCCTGACAACACCAATCGAATTATCGATATTCGCTATTCGCTATTCGATGGTTCCGAACGAAATTGACGCCTTATGGGGCATTGAGTTATCTCGCGAAGCAAAAAAAGAAAGTCATGCTGTCTATAAAACCAACAGAGACGCGTCACAAACCAAGATTGATCAATTTTTACACCTGATACTCAATCCTTAAATTCCCTACCGCCGGATACACGATTAGACTCGCAATAATTTTGCCTGCACCAATTTCGCTCCTGGCGGATAGCAAAATGACGTGACGGTACAACGTTCGCTACTGTCCAAATTCCGAATATTCTGTTGGAATAATTCTTCAACCGTCCAGCCAGCTATATGATCGCCCACACATTTTGTAGTTAGCACCCAGGCATTGGCATCAAGTGTGACTGCATCGACATTATGATTCGTTTTCTTTGCGCCCCTATGACGTCTTGACATCACAAATCTCCTCTATTGTTTCAATCCTATTTCGTATAGATTAAAAATAGAACGATCCGGCAACGAATAGTAGCTATCTGTGCGAAAAATACGCAAATCTGTGCACCTCACCACATAAAAAGTCATAAACTCAGTGTTGCAGACGCGATATCAAATCGCTGTCCCGATTTCTGTGGCGAAAACTTCATAGTGAATCCGGCTCGATAATAAGCTTCCCATCAATTTCCAGGCAAAAAAAAGCCCGGTTTAACCGGGCTTTAAAACATACTGCCAAGCAGAAAGCCTAGAGAGCGGCATCCAATTCTGGAATCGCTTCAAACAGATCGGCAACCAAACCATAATCCGCAACCTGAAAGATCGGCGCGTCTTCATCTTTGTTGATAGCAACAATCACTTTACTGTCTTTCATACCCGCCAAGTGTTGAATGGCACCAGAAATACCGACAGCAATGTATAAGTCAGGAGCAACGATTTTACCCGTTTGACCAACTTGCATATCATTGGGTACAAAACCTGCATCGACCGCAGCACGAGATGCACCAACGGCAGCGCCAAGTTTGTCTGCAACTGACTCAAGCATCGCAAAGTTTTCGCCATTTTGCATGCCACGACCACCGGAAATAATAATCCCAGCAGAGGTTAATTCAGGACGATCGCTTTTAGCGACTGCTTCACTTACGAATGTAGATACGCCGGCGTCATGTGCACTGGTAATAGCTTCAATTGACGCTGACCCGCCTTCCGCGGCGACCGCATCGAAACCAGTTGTCCGCACTGTGATAACTTTGATCGCATCAGACGATTGTACTGTTTCTATAACGTTGCCAGCGTAAATTGGACGCTTGAAAGTATCTGCACTTTCTACATCGGTGATGTCAGATATCTGTGCGACATCTAGCAAAGCAGCAACGCGCGGTAAAATGTTTTTACCGTTAGTTGTTGAAGCTGCTAATACGTGGCTGTAGTCTTTTGCAATTTCCGCTACCAGCAAGCTAACATTTTCTGCAAGTTGATTAGCGTACACGGCATTATCTGCAACAAGAACTTTGGATACTCCGGCAATCGCGGCAGCAGCTTCGCCAGCCGCCGAACAACCGGAACCTGCAACCAAAACGATGACATCACCGCCGATTTCCAGCCCCGCCGCTACGGCATTTAGTGTTGCCGTCTTGATGGAGGCATTATCGTGTTCAGCAAGAATTAAAATACTCATTAGATCACCTTCGCCTCATTTTTAAGTTTATCAACAAGCTCCGCAACTGATTCTACCTTGATACCTGCAGCCCGTTCAGCTGGCGGCTCAACTTTAACCGTGGTTAATCGCGGAGTAACGTCGACACCTAGATCATCAGCCGTGAACACATCAAGAGGCTTTTTCTTGGCCTTCATAATGTTAGGCAATGATGCGTAGCGAGGCTCATTCAAACGTAAGTCAGTCGTGACAACCGCTGGCAGGCTTAAAGTAATTGTCTGTAAACCACCGTCAATTTCACGAGTAACGTTCAGCTTTCCGTCGGCAACTACGATCTCAGACGCGAAAGTCCCCTGCCCTAGCCCGGCCAATGCGGCAAGCATTTGTCCTGTTTGGTTGTTATCACCATCAATAGACTGCTTACCGAGAATAATAAGATCCGGTTGCTCTTTATCAACGATAGCCTTTAACAATTTGGCAATAGCCAATGGTTGAACGCCGCTTTCTGCCTCAACCTGAATACCACGATCAGCACCCAGAGCCAACGCTGTACGAATCTGCTCTTGGCAAGATTTATCACCAACTGACACAGCAATGACTTCTGTGGCGGTCCCCGCTTCTTTCATGCGAACGGCTTCTTCAATCGCAATTTCACAGAATGGATTGATCGCCATTTTGACGTTATTTAAGTCGGCGCCACTGCCATCAGACTTGGGCCGAACCTTTACGTTAGCGTCTGCAACACGCTTAACCGCAACAAGAACCTTCATAAGATTCTCCGTTTCTAGTACGTTGGAGTTTGGCTATTCTGTGTACGCTGACAAAAAGGTACAAACAGCTTATAGCCGCGAAAAAACGCGCGTATGTTGACGCCTATCAGGGTTAAGGTCAACATCTTTTTAAGATAGGCTGCGCCAAGATCCATCGCTTTTTTGTCGTTTCGTTGATCTATTCGTTATTCAGGGACGGAATGAGTCCGTATAGGTACTACGAGTACGGCCAAATGAACTAATTCTTTAGTTTTCAGGGGCTTGGTATTAGCCATTTTGCCACTGAGCTTATATAATCTAGGTATATCTCTGCACCATTCGGCTTAAGATAAGAAGCCCTTGGTAGCACCGCCCAATAGTTTAAATGAGGATAGTTGTTGTGGAACGTGAATCAATGGAATTCGACGTAGTCATTGTCGGCGCAGGCCCCGCAGGACTTTCAGCCGCCTGTCGCATTCGTCAACTGAGTGAAGACATTTCAGTTTGTGTGGTCGAAAAAGGCGCCGAAGTAGGCGCACATATTTTGTCCGGCGCCGTTATGGATCCCAAGGCAATCGACGAGCTTTTTCCCGACTGGAAAGAACGTGGCGCACCGCTGAATGTCCCTGTTGTCGAAGACAAAGTTCTTTTGATGCGAAGTCAAACAGGCGCTATTGACGTACCCCTTATGTTTGCTCCCAGCTTTCATAACGACGGCAATTATGTGATTAGCTTGGGCAATGTCTGCCGCTGGCTCGCCGAGCAAGCCGAAGGCATGGGCGTAGAAATTTACCCTGGATTTGCCGCGTCAGAGGTCCTTTATAATGACGACGGTAGCGTGAAAGGTATCGCCACAGGCGATATGGGTGTTGCTGCAGACGGCAGTCACAAAGATAGCTATACGCAAGGCATGGAATTACATGCCAAATACACCGTTTTCTCTGAGGGTTGTCGCGGCCATCTTGGCAAGCAAATTATTTCCAAATTTAATCTGGATGAAGGCTGTGACCCGCAGCATTACGGTCTAGGATTCAAGGAAATTTGGGAAATTGACGAAGCAAAACATAAAGCAGGTCTTGTTATCCACACGACTGGCTGGCCAGCATCAAAAGGAACTGCTTCAGGCAGTTACCTCTATCATACCGAAGGCAATCAAGTCGCAATCGGCTACGTTGTTCCTTTGAGCTATAACAACCCGCATGTTTCTCCGTTTGACGAATTCCAGCAATGGAAGCATCACGACAAGATCAAGTACTACCTCGAAGGTGGCACCAGAATTTCCTACGGTGCGAGAGCAC
>CAYNZI010000296.1:0-4362 GCA_964401565.1 uncultured Spongiibacteraceae bacterium | reverse complement strand
TGCCTATATCGGTTAAATGATAGCTATATGATAGCAGATAGCTATCTGTTATGGTGTAGTTATTAGTGTGTCTGTGAAGGAAATATTTGATTGTATGGTCAAAAAAAATGCAACCTTTTCGGGTTGACATCGGCTTGCGAGTTTTGCAACTATCACGTTAAGTTGATCAAATTTGGAAGTAATATAGATGCACACAATTCAAGACTGGCTGTGTCTTCACAAACTTGAAGTTGAAAATATTCAAAATATGTTAGGGGGTTCGCGAGCTGAGGAACCTCTGAGCTTTACCTCTATTGATAGTTTTTCAACTGTTGAATCCCAAAAAATTTCCGGAGATATTTTGGATAGGGACACGTGCTTTAATCAGTACGTCTTGGCGAGTCTGGTTTCATTTTTTGGTCGCACATATTCTATACAAAACCAGTTGTCAGAAATAGTATTTAGTAACATTCCAGTAGGCGCGCGGCCACGGACCATTCATGCGAGCGGTAATAGCCCCATTGTTGAGCTTGCGTGGTCACATCAGCCAGAGGATTTGGTGTGTCTATCGCATGAGGTTGCCCATGCTTTACAATCCAATTTGTCCGACGGGGCATTTATGCCACCTGTGGCCCGTGAAGTTTGCGCGTTTATTGGCGAACTTATTTTGCTTAATTGGGTGATAGACAATAATCAGGCGCTAAGCGATTCCCTCCTTCCGGTTTGGCAATCTGAAAGCGAAATCTACTTAGGGGAAAATGCTGAAGACCTGCTTGTCGCCTTGTCAGACCATGCTACCCCTTACACCTATAATATGAATTACCCGTTGGCGCGGATCATGGCAGTGCGTATCTTCAACACGTGGGATAAGCATCAAATTTACAACTTGTTCTCAAGCGGTTCGGAGGCAATGTCTGTGCTGTCTATTGAGACTCTCGTGGAACCACTGCCAAACCCGCTCCCGCCATTTGCCAATGCGGATCAGCCGTCTTTGAATGCATATCGCAGCTTAGGTGCCATGGTATTATTGGATTTGGAATGCTGGGATGAACAACCCGATGTTGTAATCGACAAATATTATGGAGATTTGGCAAAACACCTCAAAGAGCAAACCGCATTTATTGGCTTGCAAAAGGACATGCGGCCAATGGGGTATGCCACATTGGCGCGGGCATCCGGCAATGCGCGGGTGCCTCGGTTGCAGCATCTTGTGGCTCCGTTCGGAGACGATCAGGCGCTGGAAAGCCTGGTTCGGGAGCGCATCAAGTTACAGGCTTCGATATCCGAAAGCTCGGATGACGACGCAGAAGTGGAGCGGGCAGGGTGACAGATATAGATACTTACGCAAGCGTTGGTTATGCATTAGCGCTTCTGGCGCAATCGGAGTACCATAAAGCCTTCGAAATGGCGGATTACTTCGAGATTGAAATCTTGCCGCCGCTTTGGAATGGCCAAGCACGGTTTTATCTTACAGAGGCCGGGGTTCCGACAGCGATGGCGACATGGGCGTGGCTAAGCGAAAGCGTAATGCAGGATATTATCGAAACGGGCAGAGCGCTAGAAGAAGATGAATGGAATTGTGGCGAGCAGCTGTTTTTCAACGATTGGGTGACGCCCTATAACAATATTCGCGATGTCGTGCGTGACATGACCCAGAATATATTTCCCAATGAAGAGGCTGTTAGTTTGCGCAGGCATCCTGACGGCACGGTGCGAAGCGTAAAGCGCTGGACAGGCAAAAACCTGCGCGCAAAGATGGAGGGGGCCGCATGATTTTGCTTCGGCGTAAAAAAGCAATATCAAACATTGCCACCCTCTTAGCACATGTTTTCGGCGCTCACAGCGCCATCCGAAATTCATTTCCGGGGCTTGCCCTTGGAATGGGTGGGGAAAAGGTTGAACAAGAACCCTTTCCCCTATTGAGCCGCCGGGAAGGAAAACCCGGCGAACACCAACAGTGGGGAGGGTATCATGCCCGGCCTGCAAACAAAAGGAAGACAGAAATGTCAGATACAATCGAAACACAAAATGATGACCTATTTGCGCCAGTGAGCTTTGGCGGTGGGGGCAGTAAAAGTAGTAGTAGTAGTAGATCAAGGCGCCATAGTGTAACACGAGGAGGTGGGAACCCTTACAATTCGCATGCAAGCAAAGGGCCAGCTGGAATGCAATTGACTATTCAACAGGCAAACGCGGGAATGGGTCCTGTACCAGCCGTCCCTCCAACCATTAAACACATTGCCATTCGTGCATGGTCAGATGGGCCACAGCCAGTATCTTGTGTAAACTGCCATATTCTCCACGACCCTTACGTACCGTGAATTATAAGATCAAAAGGGTTCATATTAGGATACTGGCTGCTTTCGCAGCAGCCAGTGTTTTGGGGGTGCTGATAACGGCAAACTTTGGGTATAAAAAAAGTAGTGTTCGCAATGCACTTTCACCATTGGCGTATCTTCAAGGCGGTGCTATATCAGAAGACCAGCGTGCTCTAATTGCCGAAAATTCTCATGAATTGGTTGTTTGTAGATTTGGCCCGCTAATAACCGCCAATTTTGTACGGCTAGCTGATTCATTTATATTGGCTTTGAACAGTTCGCTAACAAAGCTGTCAATTAGGAGCTCTTTCGCTGAAAATATCAGTGAGTGCGCAGAAGGCACTACGCTATTTGTTTATTTGGTTGATGGAAGGGTTTCGCGGAGCGGCTTAAAAACTCAGTATGAAAGCTTCAAGAGTATAATCGGTGTAGAATTTGATACGTCGAACCCAGCATTGTATACATCAGCATTCGGACAAGTATTCTCTGTCAGCGTTAGGCAAGAAAGCAGATTGGAGACGTATGGATTAATGCTGATTAATCAGAATTCTGCTCAATGGGATCAGGGGTATTCAGACTATGTGCGTGGAATTGTCGCTGAAGAATGGGTGCAGTATCTCATTATGTCTGAGGACATTGAAGTGCAGGCATTCCCTAATTCGATAGTCGAAGAACAATTCATTCCAACGCCTCAGCTGTGGCAAGGGCGTTTTTATCTACCTGAAATTGACAATCTGTCCAAGTTAAATCCCACTGGCTTATGCGCACTTGACTTATTAATTCTCGAAGAAATTTATGGAGAGACCTCAAGCTCCACTAATAGTGAAATTAGGTCCAATTTTGAAGGTTTCGATGACCTTTCCAAAGGCGGGTTTTTGGATATTCGATGCAGTTCCATTCCAAATAATCTGCAGAAACTACTGTCGGAAGGATAGTTAGTGATAAGGTTTCCAATCAGAGTTTCTGCTGCTGTAATTGTATGCATTGTATCATCTTCTTTTCTGGATAAATCGTCCACACAAAAAGCGTAGGATATCGACTTGTTCCAATACTTAAATCATTCGAATGCAGGCAAAGATTTACATATGTTATGCAAATTTTCGAGGAGAATAACAACGTGGGCGGCGCTATTCCTGACATCCAATTGGCTGTTATATACGTACCTGTTTGTATTGTCAGCGAACGCAGCTACTATTCCTGACACCCCCTTTCAAGCAACTTATCTAATCCACAAACCAGATACAGACCGGATTGAAGTGCATTTAATCATTCAAAATGGCGAGGCGGATAGCGCGGGGCAGGTGGGGCTACTGCATTACACCGAGCATCTTGCATGGCTCAGTGCCATTGGGCAGGAAGATAGGGCGGTGGATCGGGATGCCAATGCGTGGACCAATGATTTGGCGGTTGGCTATTGGCTGACCGGCGCTAAGGAGGATCTGCCTGCGCTTCTGGCCTCTTTAAGCAAGGTGTTCGACCCGATTGACTTGCCGCAAAATTTCATCGCAGAAGAGCGCGATGTTATCCAGCGCGAATATGATTTGCGATATGCCAACAACA
The DNA here is from genome assembly GCA_964401565.1 of uncultured Spongiibacteraceae bacterium. Classification (GTDB taxonomy): domain Bacteria; phylum Pseudomonadota; class Gammaproteobacteria; order Pseudomonadales; family Dasaniaceae; genus Oceanicoccus. Next base: position 505 of record CAYNZI010000296.1, on the reverse strand, counting down.
TTGACGCGCGGGTTGATGAGGCGATGAAGGCCCTAATCTATGAAGGGTCAGCTTATGCGCGCTCGGTCATTGCGACCAAAGCGGACATTGTAGCTTTTGATCCGCAAGCCGCCATTGCCCTGCATGATGAAACCCACCGGCCCGAAAACACAGTGTTGGTTGTTGTGGGGGATATAACGCCCGAAGAGCTGAACGCGGCGCTTCCCGATGTGCGCTCTGCGGATGCCGCGCCGACGCCCCTGCCGACCCTCACCATAGATCATGCCAGCGAGACCATTTTATCCTTCCCCGACCCCAACGCTGACCCGCGCATGGTGTGGCGGCGGATCGTGACGCTGGATGAACCCCAGAGCATAGATGTATTGGAAACCCGCCTTGCTTTGCTGCGGGACATTTTAGATTCCAGCCTTCCTGGTGGCTTAGATGGGCCGTTGCGCTATGACGCGTTTATTGCCAGAGGCTTTGATATCAATCTTTGGCCTCTAGATGAAACCCACATAGAGAT
>CAYNZI010000295.1:0-4366 GCA_964401565.1 uncultured Spongiibacteraceae bacterium | reverse complement strand
CCTAGTAGGTAATCCATTTCGTAGAGTACATTTGGGCGGCGTTCTTCTTGGCGCGCAATAATGGCTTCGCGACGCTTCATGAGTAGTCGACCCCAGCGATCCGGACAGGAATCCAGGAAGGTTCTGAAGTTTTTGGAATCCTCGCTGTGTTGCTCTCCCGAATAGAGATTTAGGTCCGGATCGATTTTTTGCGCATAGGGAGACTGCAGCCAATCGTTCTCGTAGCTGAAGCTAAAATGCTCTTTGGTTTTGATGACAGAAGATCGCAGAGTGCCCACCAGAGCAGGTTCCTTAAACTCATCCCAGTCAGCAAAAACGTAGACTGACCTACTCATCGCTATTTACCTTTTCTCTGTTTGCTCATCAACTTGATGTCTTGGAGTTTTCGGCCCAATTCATCGTCATTGGCAACCCTCGAAAAATCTTCAGTTAATCCCAGCACACTGAGTACGGCGACATAGTGACCAATAGAAACTTTGGGGTCACCCTGTTCGATCTTGCGAATGGTCAGACGGCTTAACCCGGTTCTCTCTGAAATCAGAACCTGGGTGTATCCTCTGCGTTTACAGGCCAGTTTAATGTTGTCGCCAAGTTGTTCTAAAACCTTCCGGTTTTTGGGAAAAACAACAGCACTTCGCTTTTGATTTGATTCTTTTTTGGGCACTATAGTTACCAATTGTTTCAATAATGGCAATTGTAGTGTTCATTTGTGTTAAAGTAAATGTATTTTATGGCACCGTTGCTTATCATTTTTAGAAGAAGTGATAAGCATAAGTGTCATTTTCGGCCTAATAGTCGAACTGCTGGTGGGGTTTGATGCCAATATCCTTATTGAGCGCTCGATAAGGAAAATATCTAGGAAACTACCACTATCGTTCACTACATAGTGGCGGTAGCGCGCTGCTTCATCATTTCAATAAAACTGTCGACGGTAACGGCTTCACTAAAGTAGAACCCCTGTACCTGATCGCAGTGGTTCTGCCACAAAAACTGTACTTGCTCCAGAGTTTCAACACCTTCGGCAACAACTTGAAGCCGCAGGCTGTGAGCAAGGTTAATCATGGCTTTCACGATGATAGCATCATCATTATTCTTCACGACGTTATCAATGAAACTACGATCCACTTTCAGTGCGGAAATAGGTAGCCGCTGGATATGGGCAAACGATGAGAACCCCGTGCCGAAGTCATCCAGCGAAAACGTGACCCCAAGCTGACTTAAAGCCATCATGCCGTCATAGGTCTGTTGATAATTAGACATGATCGCCGTTTCAGTGAGTTCAAATTCCAACCGGCTGGCATCAATGCCACTCTGCTGGATAATGCGAGTGGCGGTATCAACGAACATATTGTCCTGCAATTGCTTAAACGACAAATTGACCGCAATCTCCAGATCGCTATGGCCACATTGATCAAATATCAACATATCCTTGCAAGCCTGCTGAATAACCCAGTACCCTATGGGAACAATCAGCCCGGTTTCTTCTGCTACAGGAATAAATTCGTTAGGGGGGACCAAGCCACGAACAGGATGGTGCCACCGAATCAATGCCTCCATCCCCACGGCGTCGCCACTGGCAATTTCGACTCTTGGCTGGTAGAACAGCTCAAATTCATTTCTTCGCAATGCCAGACGCATGTCTTTTTCCATATTCATGCGGTGCACAGCTTCTTTGCTGGTTTCTTCGTTATAAAAACAGCACTGGCTGCCTCGCTGAGCTTTCGCTTCCAGCATTGCCATATTAGCGCGTTTGAGTAAGCCGTCAACACTATCACCAGACTCGGGATAAGTGGCTATGCCAATACTACAACTAACGATCACAGGCTGACCACTGATGGTGCAGGGTGCCGACAACGCATCGATAACTTTTTCCGCTACCAGGGCGATATCCTCACTACTATGACTATCCTCCAGCACCAGCGTAAACTCATCACCGCCGATTCTTGCAACTGTGTCGCTTTTCCGCACACATCGAGTCAACCGCTGAGCCATTGTGGTTACCAGACGATCACCCGCATCGGTACCAAAGCTTTCATTGATACGCTTGAAGCCATCTAGATTTATCAATAATAGCGCCAGCGATATTTGTTGGGTCTTCGCTAACTCAATCGCCCGTTCCATGCTTTGCTGGAATAGCATACGATTTGCAATGCCTGTCAGGGGGTCGTAAAGGTTTAATTGGGAGATCTTTTTTTCAACGGCGTGCTTTTCAATGGCGTAACCAAGGCATCGCTCCAGGACATAACTGTCCATCTTATCCATTCCGAGATAGTCGCTCGACCCATTCTGCATGGCCCGCTGCGCAACTACGCTGTCGGGGTTTCCGGTCAGGGTAATAATGGGTTGCTGGCAACCCTCTTCCACTAATTGATCCAATAGGTGCATAGCCTTGTCGGGCTGATGCTGGCAATCGAGCAATATCGCGTCGTAATTGCCCGAATTAATTTCTCGTAGGCTATTATCATCATACTGTTCACACCACAGTAAATGATAACTGTGTGCCTTCATGCCAGACAGCATTTCACCTAACCGACGATAATCGGCTAACTCACTACCAATCAGCAGTATTCTCGCTAATGGCTCTTGCATTTCAACACCTGTCTGCCAACCTTTATTGAGGTCAATTCCCAGCATAGCCAAGTCGAGCGGCTCTAAAAGCTCAGTAATATTTATTACCCAATTACGATAGTTGTTTAATCACAATAGTTATTATTTTAAATTTTATCAATATCAATTAGTTATAGGTGCTATCTCATAGAAATTCTAGTTTTATTACAAACTATTTCAAATTACTGTGCGATTGTCCAGCCGGTAAGCTGAGATCGCATATTTGAGGAATTCAGAAAGCACCTAGCACAAAATTTGACCGCCCTGCTTACCCCTTTATCTGGACAAACTCTGGAGGTCAAATCAGTGGCGACACTGACAACTTTTGACTGCTACAATGTTCGTCTTTTTTCATCCCACCTCCCATTTAATCGGTAAATATTCCCCGTGAATCAGTTAAATCCTCGTCAACGGGAAGCCGCACACTATATTGATGGTCCATTGCTGGTCTTGGCAGGGGCTGGTAGTGGTAAAACCAGCGTTATCACGCAAAAAATTGCCTACCTGATCAAAAAATGTGGCATCAAAGGCCATCATATTGCCGCGGTTACGTTTACCAACAAAGCCGCTCGTGAAATGAAAGCACGAGTTTCTCAATTAGTTTCCGGACCAACAGCAAGAGGGCTAATCGTTTCAACCTTCCACAATCTTGGCTTGAATATCTTGCGCAAGGAACACAAGAGTATTGGCTACAAAAACGGATTTTCTATTTTTGACCAGCAAGATGCCCAATCGCTGATTCGAGACTTGTTACTCCAACAACACGGCAGTGGCGACAGTGACAGCGACCAAGCTGATGCTGTGCAGCACAAGATTTCCAGCTGGAAGAACGACATGATCAACCCCGATCAAGCGGTAGCCATGGCAACGGAGCCTGCCGATGTACTCTGTGCCCAAGCCTATTTACGTTACCAGCGAGCACTCAAAGCGTACAATGCGTTTGATTTCGATGATTTAATTCTCGTGCCAGTGCAAATATTCCAACAGTTTCCAGAAATATTAGCTAAATGGCAGCGACGTATACATTACATGCTGGTTGATGAATACCAGGACACGAATATCAGCCAGTACCTGCTGGTCAAATTATTGATTGGCGACCGTGGCAAGCTCACCGTTGTAGGCGATGATGACCAATCTATATACGCGTGGCGTGGCGCGCGGCCGGAGAACCTGGCTCAGCTTCAAAATGATTACCCAAACCTGAAACTGGTAAAACTAGAACAAAACTACCGCTCGACCGCCCGCATTCTGAAAGCGGCCAACCGCGTGATCGGTCACAACCCCCATGTTTTTGAGAAAGCGCTCTGGAGCGAACTGGGTTACGGAGACCCAATTCGGGTGATTCGCTGTCGCAGTGAAGAAGTGGAGTGTGAGCGAGTCGTCACAGAAATTTTGGATCGCCGGGTTAGAGGTCACGGACAGTTTTCCGATTACGCCGTGCTCTATCGCGGCAACCATCAGTCGCGCTTGTTAGAACTAAAATTTCAAGCCCATCAAGTCCCCTACCGAATTAGTGGTGGTACATCATTTTTTGCCCGCCACGAAATCAAAGACATCATGGCTTATCTGCGCCTCCTAATAAATCGGGCTGATGACAACGCGTTCCTCCGTATCGTCAATGTTCCACGTCGTAAGATAGGTACGTCAACACTGGAAAGCCTCGGTAATTATGCGACCGAGCGCGATATCAGTCTTTTTAACGCCTGCGCGGAAATGGGTATAGAACAATCGCTTCCCGAGGCCAGCATAAAACGCTTAC
>CAYNZI010000294.1:0-4367 GCA_964401565.1 uncultured Spongiibacteraceae bacterium | reverse complement strand
GATCTCATCAATTTGATCAGAGTGATAATAATACTCATCGGCAGTTTCATTAAATAGCGGTTTGATTAATGGTGATATCCCGCTGTACTCCGGCTGGCTAATTTCTCTTAATAATTTACAAAAAGCCGAATTGCCTTGAGGGGCCACAATTCTATATTCACTCAGCAATCCTCGGACCTGATTACTTAGCCCCGTGCGATGCTTAACATGTCTCTCTCGAATTCTGTGGAGACACTGTATTTCCTGTTGCGCCAATGGCTTAATTGGCACAGGTAAAATATTAGGGCGGCGCGATGCTTCCGCGATAGCAATGGCATCGTTTTTGTCACTCTTGTTGCCTCGAACAAAGGGAGATACATTGTGTTCCTCGAAAACAACGGTCTTCACATTACTGCCGACCGTCTCAGTCGTTTGGTCAGTAAATACATCAAGTAAGCCGACATCGGCAAGAGTGGCAGCTGTCACCTGTTCCGCCACACCGTGGCCACGCTGATGATGGATAACGGTGCCGACATCCGTTTTATTCAGTAGATGCTCGGCCATGCCAGTATCAATACTACCGAGATATATACCCACGTATCTATCGTGAAGTTGAAACAAGTGTTTGAAATGACGCACCCGACTCAACGCAAACCAGAAATTCAAAAAACCGAAGGCGAGGCAACTGAGGAAGAGTTGTTATTACCTTGGATGAGGAGAAAGTTGAAGAGGGTGAAAAGCTTGCTTTACCAGTGGGAGGATATTATCCTATTCAGTAGTATAGGTATTCTGAAAGGTGAGGTGCTAATTATGGCTATGGTAAAGAAAAGTATTACGGTTACAGATCGGCAAGATGTCTGGATCAAGGCGCAAATAAAAATCGGTCACTTCGGTAATGAGAGTGAAGTTGTCCGTGAGCTTATCCGAGAGCGGCAGCTCTGTGAGGAAAGGGCGGTGAATGATATCGAAATCATCCGAATGAAGTTGATTAAAGCTGAAGCAAGTGGCTTCACGGATCAAAGTCCAGAAGAGGTCTTAAAAGAAATCAAAAACGGATTGGGGCGTAATGCGGGGCTATAAACTGAGTGAAGAAGCGAAAATGGATCTTGCGCGGATATATTGGCGAGGACGCGAAGAATACACAGAAGAACAAGCCGACCGTTATTATGAATAACTTTATCGTACGCTTTGAAGAGTTGGCTGAAGCACCCTATATGTACCAAGCTGTAGACCAAATCCGAAACGGTTACCGCCGTAGCGTTTGTGGTGTGGACAGTATCTACTATCGACTTAATGATGATATGGTCGAAATAATGAGAGTCATTGGACGGCAAGACGTAAACGAGTCAATCTAGCAATTATCTGTGTGTCACTGATTAAAATAAAAACCTAAAAGTTGTTTATGGGAGACATCGACGTTCTTCCGCCGCTCGGCACATGGCTTGCCACGCCAGTATCAGTACCACCGAGATATACACCCACATATCTATCGTGAAGTTGAAACAGGTGTTTGAAATGACGCACCCGACTCAGCACAAACCAGAAGCCCAAAAACCGAAGGTGAGGCAACAGAAGAAGAGTTGCTGGCCGCGCTGGAACAGGAAGGTGGAGGCGAGAATTAATGGTAGTAGGCTACTACTAACAAAAAAACGGGAGTAGAATGTATGTACAAATGTCAATATAGGTGTATCAATGCGCTTTGAGTGGGATGAAGCAAAGAACCGGGTCAATATCCAGAAACACGGGATCGATTTTGCTGATGTAGAAGATATGTTCAACCATCCCATGCTGACTTTGGTGGATGATCGAGAGGATTACGGCGAGGAGCGCTGGATCGGCCTTGGCTGAATGCACTCAATGATTGGTGTGGCTGTTTATACCGAGTGTTGTGGTGATGTAATCCGAATTATCTCGGCTCGAAAAGCAACAAAACATGAGGAGCGTCGCTATGAGCAAAGTGTCTAAAACTGATTGGAAGCGTCTGGCAGAAATGGACGATAAAAGCATCGATACCAGTGATATACCTGAGCTGGGTGATGATTTCTTCCTCAAGGCTGAATTAAAAGTACCAACTAAGCAGCCTGTTACTCTGAGGCTGGATGGCGATGTTCTGACTTGGTTTAAGTCCCAAGGTCGGGGCTATCAGACTCGAATTAACACACTCTTGCGAACTTATATGGAAGCTCAAGAGTCTTCCCATCATCGCTAATTAGTGCCGTCGGAGAGTGAGAGCGCCAGTCGCGGTGCCAGCTGGAGGTTCATTACTTCGTAGCTAGCATTGTACTCGCTGATAGAACGAGCAATAAGGTTGCGGCCCGTTCCCTCCAGTTGTTGTCATGTTGGTTGCTAAAAAGCCAGCAGCCCCTAGATTTCCACGATAACCGACACACTTGGAGTATATTGTGGAAATCTAGCGTCAAATAAAAACAATGATCGTATTTACCGTGCCGTCACACTGTTAGCAATCTGGTAACTATTCAGCACAGTCAAAGAACGCCTTAAATCTTGGGTATTTGAGCCAGAAAACGCCGTAAACCCATCCTTGGGGGCTTGATTCGGCGTCCTGCCTCATACATTTCTTGCGCAAACACCCAAGATATAAGGCTAAGCGCTTCGAAAATATATGTACTGAATAGTTACACAATCTGTTTGATAAGCCATCGTAGCAAAACATAAATAAACGGTACTTAACCATATATTCGGCTTATTTCGTGAACCAATCCTTGTTCAGCCATGATGAGATTGAGACGCACTGACTGACCTCGGCAGCCACATGGCCTCGAAGGCCGACATCCGCTCTATCCAGCAGATACTCGGCCATGCCAGCATCACACCACCGAGATCTACACCCACGTATCTATCGTGAAGTTGAAACAGGTGTTTGAGATGACGCATCCGACCCAGCATATAGCCAGGAAAGCCCGCAGTGAGACTGAGGTAACGGAGGAAGGGTTGCTGGCGGCGCTGGAGTCTGAGCGAGAGGATTAGTGCTAGTAGGATACTATTAGTACTTGCAGTCTGTATCTTTAGGGATACAATGAGAGATATGGCAGATATGAAAAATACCATCAATGAATACACGGATGAGCAGGATAATAGCCCTTATGCTCAGTGGTTAGGTGGCCTGAGAGACGCAAAGGTTCGGGCTAAAATCCTGATAAGGGTAGACCGAATGGAGCTTGGTTTGTTTGGTGATGTCGAACCTATCGGTGACGGTTTGAGTGAGTTGCGAATCGACTATGGCCCAGGTTATCGGGTCTATTACGGTAAAGAGGGTAAGACGATTTATCTGTTGCTGTGTGGTGGCGATAAATCAACTCAGGCCAAAGATATCAAGAAAGCCAAAGAATACTGGCAAGATTACAAGCAGAGGAAATAATCATGGCGCGTAATGTGAGAACTACCCATAACGAACACCTGCGTGATCCAGAGATTGCTGCAGAGTACCTCAATGAAGCCTTAGAAGACGGTGATCCAGCAGTGATCTTAATGGCACTCAGAAACCTAGCTGAAGCACAGGTAGACGGTATTACCGGCTTGGCGGTACGTTCAGATCTAGGCCGTGAAAGCTTGTATAAAATGTTATCGTCAGGAGGAAATCCAAAGCTGTCCAACTTTACTAAGGTTATCCATGGTCTTGGCTTGAAGCTCAAAGTTGAGGAAGAGCCTAAACTTGCGACAGCCTAGTCGCACCTATCTCTAAACCCGAGCGTGGCAGCGTCAAGTTCACTTCACTGCCAACCATCTTTAGTTCTTACTTCGTTATCAGTTGGGTGCCAGCCGAGTGGGGCAGTGCCTTCGTTCACGAGCAACTAAGGTTACAGCCCGTTCCCTCCAGTTGTTGTCATGCGCTTTGCAAGAGCAACAGCCGCAAAGCCCCCGCCAAAAACTTCCAGTCACTAAGCGCGCAGCATCCTCGGCCACGCCCTGCGCGCACCTCCGCCCAGTCTCGTTATTTATTATTGGCAAAAAAGCCGCCAATAATAAATAACATTGCCTGCCCCGCAGTCCAGCAAAAAAGCCGCTGGCCTGTTGCCCCCTAAAAAACACCCGGGGGCAAGTGCTTGCTAAAAGCAAAACCTAAATCAAAATCCAAAAACAAAACAACCAAGCGATCAGGCGGATAAAACCCGCCTGAAAAGGCCCCAGTGTTCCGCACGGGTCTTTCTTGCGATCGAGTGCCGTGCAGAGCTTGTGAGCCGTGAGCGGGAAAGAGACGCCGCACACCGCACACAGGCTTCGATGGTTGTTTTGTTATCGCATCAAAAAACAGCGTCTAAAAGCGAAAGTGCGCGTCGGGGCAAAAAAGTTGTAGAATAGCCACTGCGTCGGTAAAAATGGTTGTTAAGTCATTGACTGCCCTAGGGATTTTACGATGCTGGGCTGAG
>CAYNZI010000293.1:0-4372 GCA_964401565.1 uncultured Spongiibacteraceae bacterium | reverse complement strand
GTATATAATGGGTTTAAAAATCAAGATCAGCGTCGCGAGTATGGCGGCGGGCAACAATATTTCCACCAGCAGGCTAAGATCGAATCGTGCTCCCAGCGAGAAGAAAAACAATACCAGAAAGAAGTCTCTCAGCGGTTTAAGGTTAACCGCTATATATTGAGAAATTGGGCTGGTCGCGAGCGATATGCCTGCGATAAAAGCACCAATTTCAGCAGACAATCCAACCAGGTGCGCTACCTCCGCCATACCGAGGCACCAGCCAATAGCCAATAAAAATATATATTCGTGAAACCGATCAAATGCCTGGATCAATTTGAGTATTACGTATTTTACCACCAACACAGAGCCACCGATGAAAATGGGCAGGGCAATGATGGTTTTACCGAGAATCATGTAATCAAACTTGCCCAGGTCGCCGCTTAGTAAAACCAGCAGTACAAATATCGCAATAACATCCTGAATAAGTAACAGACCTATCATCATTTCTCCCATATGACGGTGATGCAGGACGGTAGTGGGAAGTAGTTTAATGCCAATGATGGTGCTGGAAAACATCATCGCAGCACCAATAATAATCGCTTCAGTATGGGTGAAATTGAATAGCCAGCCTACTGAGTAGCCGATGCCAAAAAAGGCAATGGAGCTAAAGATCGCCACCCACGAGGCTTTTTTCATGGTGGTAATGAGTGCCTGCGGCTGCATGTCCAGGCCGAGCAGGAACAGCAGGAATATAATGCCAAAATGAGCGATATCTGACAGCAAATTCAAGTCGGTGACATAGCCCAGTCCATAAGGGCCAATAAGTGCACCGAGGGCAATATAGGCAATGAGTATGGGTTGGCGGGTATAGAGAGCGACAGATGCGAGTACAGCTGCGCCGGAAAAAATGAGAAAAAACGCAAAAGTAATACTGCCGGATTCCATGGCCCTACCTGTTATCGGTTGCTGGGGGAGTGATTATTACGCTAAACCCGAGAAAAGGCCAATGAGGAATGTGTTGCGTTAGGCGCAAGGCAATTGTCTAGTGAGTTGGACGAGCGTCGATAGGTCTTCTCGATCTACCGACGAGCCATTGCTAATGGCGTCTAAAGTACGGCTCTGGTTGGTCGATGGACGATTGATAGCTGTCGCTAAAGTCTTTGAAAGCCTCCAGTGCTGCTTCTAACTCTACGCCAGTTAGCGCAAAGGCGTTAAATCCGCATCGTTTAAGGAAAAATAGCTGATCGCGGATAAATTCACCGATGGCCCGAACTTCGCCTTGGTAGTGGTATTTTTCGCGCAAATCCCTGCCGTAGGAAAAACCGCGACCGTCGACAAAAACAGGAAAGTTGATGGCAACCAGATCAAAATTCCCCAGTTCTGAGGCGATACGCTCAGGCGCTTCATCACTGTTTAACCAAATTCCCAGTGATTTCCGGCCAGTCAGAGTGGCTTTTCCGCTTTCCCATAGGGATAGGGGGACGATGATTGGGCCATCTGGGATATCGGTCGTTTCCTGATCTAACAATACCCATTGGTCGTCGGTGATCATTCCATCTTTAATTATTTTACTTGGCATAGACAGCTTCCTTATAGGGGGCCAGGCCGGCACGACGGTATGTGTCCAGGAACGATTCTCCTTCAACTCGAAGACTGATATAGGTATCCAGTATTTTTTCGATGATGTCTGGAATTTCTACTTGTGAGAATGAGGGGCCTAATATCTTTCCGAGAGAAGCATCTCTATCTTGGCTTCCTCCAAGGGATATCTGGTAAAACTCCTTCCCTTTTTTATCAACGCCCAGAATTCCAATATGGCCAATATGGTGGTGGCCACAGGCGTTCATACAGCCGGAAATATTCAAGTCAATCTCGCCCAGATCGTACATATAGTCCAGATCGTCGAATTTACGCTGAATGGCATCGGCGATTGGTAGCGATTTGGCATTAGCGAGGGCGCAAAAATCCCCCCCCGGACAACAAATCATATCGGTTAGATAATTGATGTTGGGAGTAGCAAATCCGAACACTTTTGCTTGCTGCCATAATGCGAATAATTGGTCTTTTTGGACGTGAGCTAACACCAGGTTCTGTTGGTGGCTCGCACGTATTTCGCTGAATGAAAACTGCTCTGCCATATCGGCAACCGCTTCCATTTGAACATCCGAGATATCTCCCGGCGCGTAGCCCGTCGTTTTCAGGGAAAGCGTAACAATGGCGTAGCCCGGTGCCTGATGGGCCTCAACGTTACGCTTTATCCAATTACCAAAAGCCGGCTCTTGGCGAGCTTGTTCCTGTAGCGCTTGGTCTGCGGAGCTATCGTCAATGTCGACGTATTCAGGTGAGCGGAAGTAAGATTTTGAACGTTCAAATTCTTCTTCAGTCAGTGTCGAAGGGCCATCTTTCAATATCGCCCATTCCTGCTCAACTTTCTCACGGAAGGCTTCTATACCCATCGCTCGAACCAGTATTTTTATTCGAGCTTTGTATTTGTTGTCACGGCGCCCCAATTGGTTGTAGACCCTCAGAATAGCTTCGAGGTAGGTGATCAGGTGTTGCTTGGGTAGGAATTCAACAATCTCAGTACCAATGACCGGTGTGCGGCCAAGCCCTCCGCCAACCAGTATCCGAAACCCGGTCTCGCCGCTGTCGTTATGAATGACCTCAATGCCGATGTCGTGCATTTGGATAGCGGCTCTATCTGATTTTGAAGCGCAAAAAGCGATCTTAAATTTGCGAGGAAGGAAGGCGAACTCGGGATGAAACGTTGACCATTTACGCACTATTTCACAATAAGGCCTAGGGTCTTTCAGTTCATCGGCGGCAGCACCGGCAAACTGGTCGGTTGTCGTATTGCGAATACAGTTGCCGCTGGTCTGGATGGCGTGCATTTGTACCTCGGCCAATTCCGCCAATATATCTGGAACTTCTTCGAGTTGTGGCCAATTCAATTGTATATTTTGGCGCGTACTGAAGTGACCATAGCCCTTGTCATAGTGACGGCTAATATGTGCTAGTTTCCGCATTTGTTGGCTGTCAAAAGTACCGTAGGGAATGGCAATTCGGAGCATCGGTGCAAGACGCTGTATATAAAGGCCATTTTGCAGGCGCAGCGGTAAAAATTGGTCATCACTAATGTCGCCGGCCAAGTAGCGTTCAGTCTGACCACGGTATTGCGCAACGCGTTCGTCGACCAGCTGTTGGTCGTATTGGTTGTATATATACATTGTTACCTTTCTTGCATTTTGGTATTTAGGTAAAAAAGACGGCGAATCATACTAAAGATAGGAGGGATGGGCGAGATAAGTTTTCGCTTATTTATTAACGGCTTATAAACTATAAGGATATTTCTTTGGGTTATATCAAGGTGATATTAGGGTCTTCCCTGCATTCAATTATGCGGGGCTTTTGATTTAAAGCTTTGCTGTTATAATGCCGCCTGAAAATTTACTTAAAAAGGGTTCAATCACATGTCTGAGCAAGAAAAAACACAGGATAACGACGGTTTACATGATGCCATTGCAGCAACGGCAGTCATCGCTTTGGTGGTTATTACTGCGGCTTATTGGCTAAGTGGCATGCCTTCCTAGGTTATTCTGTTTAGGTCACCTACGGACGATTACAAAAACAGCGGAACCGCTGTTTTTGTAATCGTCCGTAGGTGAGGATTTTCGGGCCGTTTAACTTAGTACAATTTGCACAATGACAACGACTGTCAGTAGGAAAGCCAACGTCATAATTATGCCGACAATAGCAAACACTTTGTGGTTGCCGTGCTTAAAATCCCGCTCTTTGTTTTTACTACTCTGAACACCAAAAAATGCAGAGAGCACGCTCGTCATTACCTGAAGAATGTTAGGCGCTTTATCCTCGTTGTCTGCTAATTGTTGCTTGTCTGTCTGTTGCATCTCATTGTCCATCTTGGTCATACTGTTTCCTCTCAAACTCGCGGGTCGTGTTAGTTTAACTGTCGTAATTTAGTACGGGCGACAACCAGCGCTCCATCTCACTAACAGACATCCCTTTTCTTTCAGCGAGGCTTTTTACTTGATCGTTTGATATTTTTCCGGTCGCAAAATAGCTTGATTCCGGGTGAGCATAATAGAATCCGCTAACAGCTGCCGCCGGAGTCATGGCAAAGCTTTCAGTCAATTCAACGCCTATATTATCCTCTGGAGAGAGCAGTTTGAAAAGCGTTGCTTTCTCAGTGTGATCAGGGCAGGCAGGATAGCCGGGTGCTGGGCGAATGCCCGTATAGTGCTCTCTTATTAATTCGAGGTTGCTCAGTTTTTCTTCTGTTGCATAAGACCAGAATTCTTTTCGCACCCTCATGTGCATATGCTCAGCAAATGATTCGGCCAAGCGGTCGGCTAATGCTTTAACCATAATTGCA
>CAYNZI010000292.1:0-4373 GCA_964401565.1 uncultured Spongiibacteraceae bacterium | reverse complement strand
CTTTTTAAACGATATTTACAACTAGCTTAACAATAGGAAATTATTTATGCTCTAAAATGATTCTGCATTTTAATTAAAAAAGAATGAAACAAGTTTATTCGCTTCTGTTATTATCACTGCTTTTATTCACCAATTTCTTTCAAGTTCAGCTCGTCACCGTAGTAAAGAGACATCATTATCATCTCTCGTTCCGGCAGCGACTTTATCGCAGCTGCTAGCCCCTCTTTGAACTTTCCCTCCTCAAATTCAGATGAAGGACCATGGTCACCGCTCTTGGTCTCCACATCAGCGTCATCCAGTGTGACCATCCGGCTATAGACAAGCTCCCTCGATATCTCATGGTATTCCTGGAGGGTCGCGCCCAGCTCACTAGCAATATCTACATCGGTAACTGCGCGGCCCAGCTTGCTCTCCGCCCGTTTGATTGCTTCCGAAACCTTTTTTATTTTCTGCTGAACAGATCTCGGCACCCAGTCATTTCGCCGCACCTCATCCAGCATTGCTCCCTTAATTCGAAAGCCGGCAAAAGTGGAAAAGCTGGCTCCACGAGATGCATCATAAGTCTCTCTAGCTTGTATCAAACCTATCAATCCCACTTGCATCAAGTCATCCAATTCGATTTCCCGGGGTAAGCGCGCAACCAGGTGAAGACCAATTTTTTTGACCAGCGGTAAATATTCTTTGACGACATCATCCATGCTCGGGCGCTGATTTTCTGCATAAGCAGCAGCTTCGTTCATAATTACGCCTCGATATCCACCGCACTCATACGTATCAAGCGCTCTACAAAAAAGCCGAGGCCGCTAACACTCTGGTATGGTTTAAACCTCTTTTGTGTGAGCTCAGCCAGTTTTCTGAGAGCTCGAGCAGATTGACTACCCGGGTAAGCCTGCACCACTGAGCACTGCTGCTGAACCGCTTTATACATGCATTCGTCTCTAGGAATAGCGCCGAGGTAGCCCAAATGGATATCCAAGAATCTGTCGGTAACTCTACTTACCTTGCTATAAAGCTGGCGTCCCTGAACTTCGTTTCGAACCATGTTCGCCAGCAACTGGAATCGCTTCACGCCGCACTCTTTGTTGAGAACCTTAATCAAGGCATAAGCGTCTGTAATAGAGGTTGGCTCATCACAGATAACGACTATAATTTCTTGGCATGCACTCGAAAAAGTCCGAACACCAACATTGATCCCCGCTCCCGTATCGACAATAAGAGTATCTACTGGAAAGGTAAGTTCACTAAAAGCCCTGATTAGGCCAGCCTGCTGCGGTGCTCCCATGTCCGCTATGCTGGAAACTCCTGATGCACCAGGAACAATTCGTACACCAGCAGGGCCTTCCACCATTATTTCTTCCAGCGTTCTCTCACCAGAAATAACTTGCCTGATATCGTGTTTGGGTTTTAAACCCAGGGCAACGTCTACATTGCTCAATCCCAAGTCGGCATCAAACAGAACAACTGACTTGCCTTTATTGGCGAGGCAAACTGCTAGATTAACGGCAATATTTGTTTTACCAACTCCACCTTTACCACTGGTAACTGCTATCACATCAATACTTGAAGAAGCGGAGAGCTGCGCCAGGCCGTGAGCTTGATTTGTCATTCGTTATACCATCTTTGATTGGGTAATTGCGCCACTACTGTAGCTTCCATTTTGTGCAGTCATAACTTCCTCAGTTAGCTCCACGGCTTTCCCCACAAGGTATTCTGAGCGCGCGGGGATTAGATCCTCCGGGACTTTCTGCCCAGTACTAACATATGCGAGGTTCAAGCGGTTTTTAATAACAACATCCAACATCCCACCCAGGCCAGCAGATTCATCTACTTTAGTAATCATCGCCCCAGTCAGAGCATCACCAAAAACCTGGACAACTTCATTAACCGCCTGTTGCTGGGCAGTGGCAGATAGAACCACATAAGCACTGATGTCGTAACCCACAGAGGTTAGGGACTGAAACTGTTCATACAATCGGATGTCGCGCTGACTCATACCTGCAGTATCGACAAGAATCAGTTTTCTGGAAGACAGCTTGTCAAATGCCTTTCTCAGCTGGGTGGCATCTGTAGCAACAATCATGGGGATACCCAGATATTTTGCGAAGACCTCCAATTGCTCCTGCCCGCCGATCCTGTAGCAGTCGGTGGTAACAAGGCCTACCTGATTACTACCATGGCGAAGTGCAAAACGTGCGGCAAGCTTTGCTACTGTCGTGGTTTTTCCAACGCCAGTGGACCCAACCAGAGCCACAATGCCCCCTGCATTGAGTAAGCTATCGGCAGGCGTAACAGAAATACGCTGCTGCAAGCTCTCCAGCGCCCTTTTCCAGTTCTGCTCCAGGCCGCCGACACACCCAGCCAGACGATCTACAATGCTTCCCGCCAATGATCGAGATAGGCCCAGCCGATAAAGCCTGTTTGAAATTGTGGCTTCCATGGATGGACGCTTGGCGGTGTCTCTCCAGCCAATGTTCAGTAGCTTCCCCTCCAGCATGCTACGCAGATTACCAAGCTCTCTTTGCAGATCTATCAAGGTAGGGCTGTCGTCACTCCGCATTTGATCCGCGCCTCCATCATGAATGGCCACGCTGGAATCAGGGGAAAAATTTGCGCCTATGTCAGCCTCATCAAAGTCCATAGCCGCAACCAACTCAACTTGCCCATCGACATTTTTATTAGACAATATAACTGCATCGGGGCCCATTTCGGCTCTTATCCGCGCCATTGCGCGCCTGCTATCCTTGTCTGAAAATCGTTTTATCTTCATGATTGTTCGTTCCAGCCCCTATGTGTAAGATTATTCTTCTGCGCCAGCTCAAATACTCAGATTAATTCCCTGTCAACTACTGTAGTAGGGCTTGCCCACTGCCAATTGTCGCCACAACCTTGATATTTTTACTTGCTGGAATCTCTTCATAACTGAGAATATAAAAGTTGTTTATCCTTCCACCCAAGAATCTGGACAAGAATAATCGAATATTTCCAGCAACCAGCGCCACAGGTGTCCCCCCTTCTGACTCAATTTTTCCGGAGGCTTCCATTATCTGGCTGATAACTCTCTCCATCAGCCCCGGCTCCAGCCCGCCTGTATTACCTTGAATAGCTCCTTGCAATAATTGTTCCAACTGTGGCTCTAGGGTCATAACCGGCATCTCATGCCCCACACCATTAACCTTCTGGAAAATTGTACGTCCCAGAGCAACCCTTACATCACTTGTCAAAGCGTCAGTATCCTGACTCTTACCGCCTTGTTCCGCCAATGCCTCGGCGATAGTTCTTACGTCACGAATTGGAATCCCCTCGTGAAGTAAATTTTGCATGACCTTAGTTACTTCACCGAGACTTAGTAATTTCGGAACCAGGCCTTCCACTAATTTTGGAGACGTCTTGGCCAGCTTGTCCAGGAGTTGCTGCACGTCATCTTGCCCAATCAGCTCATAAGCCTGGTTCTTAAGAAGTTGACTGAGGTGAGTGGCGATTACTGTTCCACTGTCTACAACAGTGAACCCCATAGCCTGAGCTTCATCTCGCTGTGGGCTGTCAATCCATACCGCATCCAACCCAAACGTTGGATCCTTGGTTTCTACACCATCAAGTTTCCCAAATACCTTGCCGGGGTTAATTGCCAGCTCTTTGCCTGGAAATACGTCTCCCTGCCCCACGATTACATCGTGAAACGTAATTCTGTATTCATTGGGAGACAGCTCAAGGTTGTCACGGATATGTACAGAATGGACGAGGAAACCCAGCTCCTGAGATAGTTTTTTTCTTACGCCTTTGATACGACTTAACAGTTCACCCCCCTGATTTTTGTCAACCAAGGAAATCAATTTGTACCCAACTTCAAGCCCGATTTCATCGACGACGGATATATCATCCCAGGTCAAATCTCGTGGTTCCGTAACGGGTTCAGACGGCTCCTCCACCGCCGTTAGAACATCCACTTTTTGTTCCTGCATACGCAGATACCCAACAGCAGCCATCGCAGCAGCCAAAATGAGAAAAACCAAATGAGGCATTCCAGGAATAAGGCCCAAGATTGCCATAAGTACTGCAGAAACTATCAGGGCTCTCGGGTTGCCAAAGAGTTGTGACACAACCTCGTGCCCCATATCTTGGGATCCAGAAACTCTGGTTACAATTATAGCTGCAGCGGTGGATAAAAGTAGCGAAGGAATCTGCGCCACCAGACCATCACCAATTGTTAAAAGCACGTAGTTATTTGCCGCCGCTCCCGCACTGAGATCATGTTGCAATACTCCTACAGCAAAACCGCCTATTATATTTATAAACAAGATCAAAATACCGGCTATAGCATCGCCGCGTACAAATTTACTTGCTCCATCCATGGCCCCGTAAAAGTCTGCTTCCTG
>CAYNZI010000291.1:0-4382 GCA_964401565.1 uncultured Spongiibacteraceae bacterium | reverse complement strand
GCCTCTGAAATTGAAAGCGTTATTGTGGGTAGTGGGTTGGTGGCGGAATGTGCCGTGATCGCACAGAAGCATTTCATGTTAGATGAGGTGCCAGTGGTATTCGTTATTCCAGCGGTCCTTCCCGATGCTGAATTTAGTGTCAGGCTGTTGAATTATTGCAGGGACAATTTGGCCGATTTTAAAGTACCTTACGATGTTCATGTGGTGGATGAATTACCTCGGTCGACGCTGGAAAAGATAGCGAAAAATGAGTTGAGAAGTCGTCCGCCTGCCATTGAAAGCTAGGTCAATACACCTGTCATGTTGGCGGATCTGGGCTGGTCAATCTGATAAATGGAAATTGGGTACAGATTGATATAGTCTTACTCCCTTGACTGTGAACTGACATCACCTTGGAGCATTATTTATGTTGAATAGAATAACTAATAAAAAACAATCTATTACGACCTTTTTAGTATCAATTTTTATTACCATTGCATTAGCCTCTTCCGTCTTTGCAAAAGATCTCAATGTTGCTAAGCCTGAAAAAGAAGGCATTTCTCAGGATCGCCTCGATAGACTGACGGCACATATGAATAAGGCGGTAGAGGACGGCGTTATGGTCGGTGGGCTTGGTCTGATAGCCCGCAATGGCAAAATCGTTTATTCGGAGACCTACGGTCAGAGTGATCGTGAAGCAAATAAGCCGATGACAGAAGATGCTATCTTTCGCATCTACTCAATGTCAAAGCCTATTACTAGCGTTGCGTTGATGATGCTGTACGAAGAGGGACGTTTCTTTTTGAACGATCCGGTCGCCAAATATATTCCTGAATTGGCTAATCTCGAAGTGGCGATTTCCACAGCCAATGGCAATACTTCGATGATATCGGACGGTACTACTAGCCGCACTATAGGTGCCGGTGATGGGACTAAAGTTGGCCAGACTAGAAAGCCGACTCGACAGCCTACTATCCGAGATTTGATGCGCCATACGGCGGGTCTTACGTATGGGTTTTTTGGTAATACCGAAGTTGATAAGCAATACAGAAAAGCCGGAATTTTGAGCAATAAAGATCTCAAGGAATTTGTGACGGCGCTAGGGCAAATACCTCTCCAGTATGATCCGGGCAGCAAGTGGCACTACAGTGTCTCGGTCGACGTCCAGGGCCGATTGATAGAAGCAATCTCCGGTATGAGTTTTGGAGAGTTTCTGACAAAGCGTTTATTTGAACCGTTAGGTATGGAAGATACCAGTTTTGTGGTTCCGAAAAATAAATGGGATCGGTTCGCGCAAATATACTCCCCTGAAGGTACTGGTGAAGGCACTGATGTGTTTTTGTCAGCGAATAATTCTACCAAACTTGTCCCATCCGGCGATAGAATTAATGCGGGGTTTTCGGAAGGCGCCACGTTTGAAGGCGGCGGCGGCGGGATGGTATCTACTGCCAAAGACTATTTGATTTTCAGCCAAATGATGTTGAATGGTGGTGAGCTAAATGGTGTTCGAATCTTGTCACCTAAAACAGTTGAATTGATGACAACTAACCACTTGGGTGATTTGCCAATGGGTTTTGGTAGAAGTGGTGTTGGCTTTGGGCTTGGTTTTGCAGTTGCATTGGACCAGGGTGAAATCGGCGAGCTGGGATCAGTGGGCGAATACAACTGGAGTGGCGCTGCTGGGACACGATTTTGGATTGATCCAGTGGAGCAGCTAATCGGGATCTTTATGGTTCAGAGTATTCCCCATAAAACGCGTTTGGGTTCAGAGTTTAAGATTCTGACGTATCAGTCAATCATTGAGTGATAGGTAGATTGTTATAAAAAGGCCGAAACGGAAACGTTTCGGCCTTTTTATGTCTGGGTAAAATAGGAAATCGTGACTATTTTCACTGGATCATTTCTTCTGGCTCGTATATCTCCTTTTAAGGCACGCGTCATTTGACATTTATTCGAGACGAGTGAGTCCAGAGTCGATCAGTGTGCCGTGTCGATGCCTCGTGCTTTTGATGTGGATCAATTTTTCCTGCCTAACCCTCTTTACAATGACTCCAATGGCAGTGTCACTTGGTAGTAGGCGTGTTAAGCGCGTTTGTAGAGGGTCTAAATGAATCACGTTATCGAACAGTTACAAGAAGATCACCGACAGCTGGTTCACGTACTCTACAGTTTGGAACGAGAGGTCAAAGCTTGTAGTGGTTTGTCGCCGAATAATTTTAGTGTGGAGGCGATACTGGATATCGTTGACTACATTCAGGTCTATCCTGAGATATGGCATCATCCCGCGGAAGATGCACTTTATGAGGTTCTGCTTGATAAGGACGTTGGTGCTGCAGCGGTAGTGGCTCATTTAATGGAGGAGCACGGGGTCTTGGAGCTGCTGACGGAGAATTTACTGGAGTATATTAACCAGATTGTTGTAAGTGCCGAAGCCGATGTTGACGCTGTCAAGGTGCGATTTATAAAGTCGACCAATGATTATATCAGTCGTCAGCTGCATCATATGGAACAGGAGCAGCTGCACTTATTCCCCCTGATAGAGCAGCACCTTACTGAGGATGACTGGCTCATTATCAAAGGGCGTCTTCGGAAACAACAACAAAACCAAGACGAGCCCAAGTTAGAATACTACCATTCGTTTTATCGAGAAATTGTCAGTAGCACGCCGGTTGCGGCATATTCAAAGCCCTAATAGCCACTAATTGTTTATGGATAAAGCTCGCGTCCACCTGATGTAGGTCAATGCGGCGAGAGCGAGAGTGTCTAATATGGCAAAAGCTTAAGAACCGCTTATGTCAGGATAGTGATAATGAATGTACCTCGAGTTCCGGTGCCGAATCGAATGATTGCGAGTGAGCCGGGTCGGCCTTTATCGGAAGGGACCGCGCACGTGTGGGACCAGCAGCTGATAGCAAAATATGATGTGGCGGGTCCTCGTTATACCTCTTATCCTACAGCTCCGCAATTTGATGAAGGCTATAATAGTGACGTCTATAAAAAGGAAGCATTAAAGTATTTACGGCAAAGTATAGCGCCCTTGTCGCTCTATGTTCACGTCCCCTTCTGCCAAAATATTTGTTATTACTGCGCCTGTAATAAGATTGTCACATCAGATCATACCGTCGCCCGGAAATATTTGGACTATCTGAGTAAGGAAATTCAGATGCAATCTGAATTGGTTGGAAAGCACCGAACCGTTATGCAGCTCCATTTTGGTGGAGGAACCCCAACCTTTCTAGATGGGGCTGAATTGACCGAGCTTATGCATCAGCTGGCAAGCCACTATACCTTAACGGATTGTGAGAGAAGAGAATATAGTATTGAGCTCGACCCTCGAACAGTAACGCGGGATGATGTGGCGTTGCTTAAAGGGCTCGGGTTTAACCGGATCTCTATTGGTGTGCAAGATTTTGACGAGCAAGTACAGCGGGCCGTTAACCGTCTTCAAGAATTTGGAATGATCAAATCCCTGACAGAGGCGGCACGTCTTTACCAGTTCAAATCAATTAGCTATGATCTGATATATGGGTTGCCTTTCCAGACGCTGACGTCGTTGGCAGCTACGCTCGATAAGACTATTGAGCTGTCACCGGACAGGATTGCATTTTACAATTATGCGCATATGCCCGAGCGATTTAAAACTCAACGCGCAATTGACCGTCTGGAGCTGCCTTCGGCTGAAGATAAAATTGCCATGTTGACGCTGATTGCTGACAAGCTAATTGCGGCAGGCTATCGGCATGTAGGAATGGATCATTTCGTAAAGCCGGAAGATGATTTGGCTGTGGCGCAGCAAGATGGGATGTTACAGAGAAACTTTCAAGGTTACTCCACATGTTTGGCGCCTGATCTGGTGGGTCTAGGTGTGTCGTCGATCAGCTCATTGCAGGACAGTTACGCCCAGAATGAGCGTGATCTCGATGATTACTATCTTCGGTTAGATGAGGGTGTTTTACCTGTGGCAAAAGGCATCAGGTTGAATGATGATGACCGTATTCGGCGAGTGATTATTACGCAGATTATATGCAATCTACTGCTGGATACGGAAGAGGTAGGACAAAGATTTGGCATTGTCTTTTCCGACTATTTTAGTCAAGAATTATTGGCGCTAAAAGGTATGGAAAAGGATGGTCTCCTATATTGGCATGGTGCTAAACTGCACGTAACGGAGCAGGGTAGGGTGATGTTGAGAAATATCTGCATGCCTTTTGATAAATACCTGCAGCAGAAAAGTATTGGCAGCTTCTCCAAGGCGCTATAATTAGAATCAGTTGTAGGGCTGCGAGTAAAGTAGAATCGCGGTTATGCTGGTTTTTCAGGCGGTTTTTGTATTTGCGCACCAACAAATGTCGTATACTGTGCAGACACGTCAGGAGCTACCACGCCAATGGTTATTGCAAGCA
>CAYNZI010000290.1:0-4394 GCA_964401565.1 uncultured Spongiibacteraceae bacterium | reverse complement strand
CCATGGTCGTATCTGGATCTCTTGTCGGAATTGCTTACGTAGAAACAACCTGGCAGTTGTTTCTCTGTTACAGCTTGTTTGGTTTTGGCTTTTGCGCTTCCGGACTTTTGCCGGCAACCACCCTGGTGACTCGCTGGTTTGAGCATAAACGTGCGATTGCACTATCTGTAACATCGACGGGACTGTCTGTTGGCGGCGTGCTTATTACACCGATGAGTGCACTATTGATCGAGCATCGCGGCATAGAATTCTCGGTCGGTATTTTTGCGGTGATTTATTTTGTCGGCACAGTACCCATCTGTTGGTGGCTGCTAAAAGACGACCCTGGCGATATTGGCTTAACCGTTGACGGACATAAACTGGATACGTCTGGCGTCGTCAAAATTCAGGGTGAGACCTTAGCATCGGCAATGAAAGAACGATATTTTTGGGGATTAAGTCTCGCTTACGTATTTTTGATGCTGGCCCAGGTCGGCGGCATCGCACATCATTATGGAATAGTCGGCCAGTACTTGTCTGGCGAAGAAGCAGCAATGGCACTTGGCGTGATTCCAGTAGCTAGCATTATAGGCCGTCTATTGGGTGGATATTTACTTGAATACTTCAATAGTAAAATATTTTCAATTGCCATGATGATCTTACAGTCGGTGTCTTTAGCGTCGCTTGCATCTGCGAGTACAGTGCCACTCTTTATTGTCAGTCTCGCGCTGTTTGGCGTTACTATCGGCAACCTATTGATGCTGCAGCCACTACTCATTGCAGAGACATATGGCCGCCGAGAATACAGTCGGATTTATAGCGCATCAAATTTCATGTCTACTTTGGGAGTTGCCGCCGGCCCACTCTTGATGGGTATCATTTATCAGCAACTCGAAAGCTATCAAAGCGCTTATCTTATTGCAAGTTTGGCGGGACTGTTGGGCCTATTAATCTTTCTCTATGCAATTTCCCAGCGCAGGCTTACTCACTAGCCATTGATCTACGACGCCCGTTCATGCAGGGGTCTCTACTGTTTCTATAAAAGCTTAACGGTAGGGAATTTAAAACTGTTCAGTACCGAAACTGCGTTATTTAATAAAGCGTTATGTTTTTTCAGCAACATATACAGTATTGAAATATAGTATTCCGCGCTTAACAAGAACATTTACTTTTGTACCCGCGCGACAATCTTGGAAAATAGTCGTTACGTAAGTATCATTTTCAGTTTTTATGGTGGCGTGAGGAATTGACTCAGCCCCACCTCCCCCAAGATACACGCACCCTTGAATATCGCCCTTTATTACTCTTAGCGTTTCTCCGCTTTTATTGAAAGAAAAAACGGCAATCAGGCAAAGAAATAAGGCGACCAAAAAAATGATCCAGCGTAATTTTATTATGTTCACATTCATTCATTCTTCTATTTAAAATTACCCCATGGCGATGGTTTTTCAAACGTTGAAACGTACAAGCCCTCAACCTTGTCTCTGGCCCATTGCGTCTTACGCAAAAACTTCAGCGATGACTTGATAGATGGATCACTCTTAAAACAATTAACATTGACTTCTTGAGCCAGCCCATCCCAGCCGTAATGATCTACCAACTTCGTCATAACGGCCTCAAGCGTAAGGCCATGTAAGGGGTTTTTTGGTTGCTCTTTACTCATTCTACAATTACACCATCACTATTTTCAATGTTCATTCGGGCCTTCGACGCGACGGTTAGCTTAGCTCGCCCATAGCGCTGTTGTAGCCGTCTTCCCGGATCATAATTTTTGCTTTCTCGATATCTAACTCTTCGATTGGCAGCGTTAGATAATAAGGTAACGACACGGCGCTATCACTAAGTTGGATGATTTTTCCTTCTTCTAACCGCTCGATAACGGAATGTAAGGTTTTCTCCAGACTCTCTGGTATTTTTTGATATCTATTCCTCACATAGTCAATCAACTGCTGGATAGTATGCTGACCATCAGCTAGAGAAACAACTATACCTAACCACTCTTCCAAGTGCGTCGCATTATTAGGCCTATTTATGTCCACCAGAGATACCTGATTGTTTTTCCTAGTGAAAATACTATTGCGATAAAAATACTGCGTGCTTTCCATACAATTGAACACCTCTACTCATTATCTCGATAGTTTTGATAGTTACCATACAAACAACGTCATACTCCGACCCCTACCGAAGAAAGGGGTGGGCTCTTGTATAATTACCATTATCAAATATTACGTGGTAATCAGTGCCCATTCGTAGATCGCTCAGATAATAATCTGTTGTAATAATTTGCGCACCACTTAACTTGGCCGCCGTAAAACTCGATCGATCGTTGCGCCGAGCCTGAAGGGTATCCGCATCCGCTCTTGTTCGAACAATATAACCCTTATTAACCAACTGCCTAATCTTCCCTTCATCCTCTTTTGCGTCATTCACTATAAAAATTGCCGCTTCAGCCGTACCTTCCATAGCATTGACAAACATCGCCCGATTCTCGAGCGCAGGATGACCGTCAATATAATCGCGTACTTTTTCTCCGCTTTGATCTAGCACAAAAATGAAGCGTCCACGGCTATCCTTTAGTGACGGCCAGCCCACGAGTTGAATGGCTTGCTCGAGAGTGTTGGCGCTTCCTCTGACCCTATCGGGTGTCATCAACTTTTCACCAAGAACTTCCCGAATCTCTTGGTCGATACTATCTAAAGCCTTTTTATCGAAAGGAAGAGGCTCGGTAAACCCAGGGATAGGTATTTTTTCATCCTTGGCATTAATGGTAATGAACACAGGCATATGAGCAGCATTGTTATCTGACCACTTCTTCAATGCCTGCAACCCATCTCTAAATAAAAGATGATGACTGCGGAAATCAATATCCTGAATATGAAACATTTTTAGCCCAGGCGTCAACAATACCCCTTGTGAGTCAAATGGCGCTGCAGAAAGGCCTTGCTGCGACACCAATTTTTGCCCTAAAGGCTCACTATATTTCTTACCCTCAGGATCGTAAAAAACATCCATCTCCAGATTTCTCAAGCCTAAATCTAGCTGCTCTGCTAAAGGAATATGGCCATAATCAAGCGACATCGCCAATTCAGGATTTTGTGCTTCTAGCAACGCAAAAAGCTTGTCACCAATAGGTTTTTTATAGCTATTATGGCTGCCGATAATCTGAATCTGATTAAGATTAAGCTCTTTCGGAGCCTGCTGAACGGTAGTGCACGCGGATAGAACGTGCGGAAGCAACCCTGCCAGAACGACAGCTGAAATAGATCGATGATTCATTCTACGTCCCTCTATCATTCTTCAAAATTTCCGGCAGGCCACTCCCGAAGCTTAGTACGGCTTTTTCCTCGTACCGATGTACAGACCGCCTATTCTGCAATTTTAAATTCCTCTGAAAGCGCTTCAAATTCTTCCAGCTTGCCAGGTGTTTGTCGATATTGGCCAAAATGCTTTACCCGATACACCCCGGCCGCTGTTTCACCGGGAACACGCCACACAATTCGTGCAATCATACCACTGATTTCCTCACGCCAACGGATAGTGGTAGACCAGTCCATGTCACCATGGATAGACTGCCAAACTCCGTTGGTTTGTTTTTGTATCTGTAGATAATTGTTACCTTGTCTGTATTCAGACGATGGATTACCTGACCAAAACTCTGCAACAACTTCGTCACCTACCTGAAAAGCCCGATTCTCCATCGGCAAGGCATCGCCGTATGAATGCCCGTCCAGAATAACGTCCGGCAGATCGCCCACAAGACTCGCAGAAGTCGACTTCCCTCTCCAATCGTCATACTCCGGGCCCTCTGGCGCAACCGAACCCGAGTCAAGAGAGCGGGCGATTGACGCAATTACCTGTTGATAGGCGGGAAGACTCCACCTTCCGTGCAAGGTATGTCCGCCTTCGTACTGCTGGGTATCATATTCTTCAGGGGTCGTCACATACCCAGCATAGCCATTCGCGTAACCGGCGATAATGATATGTTTTGCCCAGGAACCCAGGCTATGTTGCAGCGTTTCTCGAATACGCCTGGCCGCCATTGTAGTGACTTCCGCAGGCATGGCAACAATGGCTAGTGAACCTAGGCGTGCCACGCTCACGGACCGAATTTGCGATTGCAACGGTGTGTCACCAGTGCCCGTCTCAAACAGTATCGCTTTTGGCGCCTGGCAGTCTTTAACCGCCTGGGTCCATTTCTTTGCACCTGCCACCCAACGAATAACGATATCCAACCACCAGCTTTGTTCTGTCATCCCCTCTTCAAACAGAAAGTGACCGCCTCCATCTTCGGTTGATCCTGCCGCGAAGGTATAACCGTATGCAGACGGGCAAGTTTTCTGCTCGCCCGCACCTGTAAATTCGTTGCCTACCTTCACGTTAGACATATCGATATAAGCGCGACGGCTATCCACAGG
>CAYNZI010000289.1:0-4403 GCA_964401565.1 uncultured Spongiibacteraceae bacterium | reverse complement strand
TCGAGTTAACGGCCGATTTTAAACTGAACGAAAACTTGTCAGCGTATGTCGCATACTCTTACAGTGATTCAACTTACGTAGGTACCGGTGATAAACAAGTGGATGAGGGGCTGGGAATAACAGCTGGAAATAAGGTCGCTGGTATACCGGAAGATCAGCTAGTTTTGTCCCTGGATTGGAATCGTGATAATTTGTTGGCGGGTATCTCGGTTAAGTATACGGGAGAGCGCGAAATACGTCGGGACAATAGCTGGACAGCCGATGATTATGTGACTGCCGATGCGTATGTAACCGTGATGGGTGAAGATGCCCTAGGTGGTGTTGGCGGTTGGTCAATCACATTCCTGATTAATAACTTAACAGATGAGAGTTATCTGAGTGGAATTTCTGGCGAGGGAGCATGGATTGGTGCACCGAGAACAGTGTCAGCGGCATTGACTGTTGATTTTTAAAGGTCTTTAGACATCTCCTTTGGCTGGCAAAGAAATGCGCCGGCCTTTTTTGGTTTGATTAGTTAGATAGGCGAACTATAAATGAAACACTCCATTACACGTCGACAGGCCCTGGCCGGTATGTCGTTACCTTTTATTCTTCCTGCTGTGCTGGGTGACAATGCACAAGCCAGTCTGAAGAATACAGCGTTCGTTCATGGCCTTGCCAGTGGGGACCCTCAGGCCGACTCGATAGTACTTTGGACTAGGGTATCGGGGTTCGAAAATTCCGTACCTGTCAAATGGCAACTTTCTACAAAGGCTGATTTTACATCGGTAGTCGCAGCGGGTGAGTATGTCACTGATCAGACCCGCGATTATACGGTGAAAGTTGTGCCTGATAGTCTCAGCCCAGGGACGGAATACTTTTATCGATTTGAAGTGGACGGGGAAATGTCCGACATTTGTCGAACTCGTACTCTGCCTGTGGGAGTCACGCAAAGTGTGGCGTTGGCGATAGTTTCCTGCTCGAACTATCCATTTGGGTATTTCAATGCCTACGAAGCGATAGCGCTTGATTCTGACATTCAGTTTGTTCTTCATCTTGGCGACTATATTTATGAGTACGGTTCGGACGGATTCGGTGGCGTGGTTGGGCAAGAGATAGCAAGGCAGCACCAACCCGCGCACGAGATACAATCGCTGGCAGATTACCGAGAACGACACGCCCAGTATAAATCGGATCGACAGTCACAGATGATGCATGCAGCCCATCCGTTAATAGCCATATGGGATGATCATGAAACGGCAAACAATCCTTGGACGGGCGGTGCAGAGAATCATCAGAGCGAACTGGAGGGTAATTGGTTGGAGCGAAGAGAGGCTTCAATACAAGCTTACTTCGAGTGGATGCCGATACGGGAGCCCGCTCCAGGAAAACGTAGAATAGATTACTGGCGGAATTACAAATTTGGCGATTTAGCCAATCTGATTACACTTGAAACTCGGCATTCAGCTAGGTCTGAGCAGATTAGCTACAGTGATCACAAGGCCTTGTTGTCGGACGAGTCAGGAGTGGGTGCTACTCAGTTCATGAAAGATATTGTCGGTAATCCTTCGCGACGGTTGCTTTCAATTGATATGGAACGTTTTTTGGAAAAGAGCTTGGTCCAATCAGTGAAAGAAGGTCAAGTCTGGCAGCTCATTGGTAACCCGATACCCATGGCCCGAACCCAGGCGCCGCGATTGTCGGAAGAAATTCTTCGGCGTTTAGAATCTGAACTGCCTTCAGCCAGTTATGCCCGTGCGGCCGAGCTTGCGAAACTAGGCGAGCTGAATTTACCTCTCTATTTAGATCCCTGGGACGGCTACCCCGTGGCTAGAGAAGCGTTTTATTCGCTGTGTAGAAAAGCAGGCGTAACAGACCTAGTCGTTCTTACCGGTGACAGTCACAGTTTCTGGGAGAATGTCTTGTTCGACGATAGCGGTCGCGCGATGGGTGTTGAACTCGGTACCAGTGGCGTCACATCGCCAGGCGATTTTCTTGCGCTGGGAGAGGAGGGTGCAGCAGAGATTGATGATCTGTTGGCTAGCTCCAGCGAGGAGGTCAAATGGACCGATGGTCGACACAACGGCTACATTCGGCTGCAACTCGGACGAGAGAGCGGTCGTGCGGACTATATTTCTATCAGCAACGTACGCTCTCGAGATTACCGTGTGGAGCTGTTGCGCAGCGTTGCGTTGATGGCAGACTGAACATTGGTAGCGTGCATCTGGCGTTAAATTAGTCGCCCAACGCCTCCATTAGTTGGGCGCCGACGTCGACATGATTCATTAAACCATGAAAACGTTGTTTCGCTTTGTCTGGGCGCCATGCAGTGACTTCAACAGGCGTGTGTGTATGTGTGCCCGTCGACCAAACGGTGTTCTGGTACTTTGCCAAAACCCGACCTATTAAATTCAGGTGAACTTCTTCACCGTAAACATAAAATTCTTCAAAGTCGTCCATTTTAGGGAACTCAGCTGCGGCCAAATAGTGGTGATTGTCGGCGCGATAGGCATTTTTTTCATGTTCCAGAATACGCTTTGCTTCTGCTAGCGTAATCGTAAAGGCGGTATTGTCATTAATCTCTGCTTGGAGCTTACCGGCGTCTGGTTCTTTACCCGCCAAGTCTCCCCCCGCAGAGTACCAGATGTTATAGAAATCTTTTTTCTGTGCGTACAGCTTGTCCAAAACATCAAGGTTGGCAAAATTGAAACTGGGTTTATACACTGAATTCGATGTGACGAAGGCATCTCCGGTGATAGAGGGATCACCTGCGGGAATGTTTTTCCGGCTGTAAGAAAAACCGAAACCTCCTGTTTCATGATCAGCGGTAATAACCACTAAAGTATCGCTTCGGTTTTCTACCCAGTCATAGACGACCTGTACGGCTTCGTCGAATTTCAACATCTGGTGCAGCAAATCTCCTGCATCATTGTTGTGACCGGCCCAATCTATTTGTCCGCCTTCAACCATCAGGAAAAAACCATCTTTGTCCTCGGACAGTAAATCGAGGGCTTTTTTAGTCATTTCGGCCAAGCTTGGCTGTATGCAATTGTCGGCGACTTTACAATGGCTATAGGCGATACCATCAAGCATCGAATTCGAAGAGAAAAGGCCTAGCACTTTACCCGAGGTTATTTTTTCCAATTGTTGTGCGTTAAAGGCGAGATTGTAATTCGCTTTCTTTGCTTCTTCTAGCAAGTTCCGCGTATCTTTTCGTTTCGACTTTATTTTCACGCTGGGTTCATTAATCAGTGTGACTAATGCAGTATCTACGGGCGATGAATTTTGTGGGATCCAGTGACGTAAACCTCCCCCTAATAGAACATCAACGCTATTTTCCATTATATCAATGGCTATTTCATTCTCCAGGGAACGATGTGCCTGGTGTGCTGCGAAGGCTGCCGGTGTGGCGTGTGTAATACGTGTATCGGTAATTAGTCCGGTGGATTTTCCCTGCGTCTTGGCTTTTTCTAGAATAGTTTGGGTACTGTTGCCATCGATATCCAATCCAATCGTCTCGCTTAAGGCGGGTTTTCCGCTGGCTAATTGTGTTGCTGAGCAGGCAGAGTCGACAACCAATTTTCCAAAGGGTCGCGTACTTGACAGTGCAAGTTGTCCTTCATTGGCAAACAATTCTATTGCCGTATCGCGATTGCGATAAAGTCGCGTTTTTGAGAGCTTCGCGAAATCCTGTAGAAGTCCGACTTGCTGTGGCCCCATTCCATCGCCAATCATCAGCACGATATTCTTAATTCCGCTGGCTGGGGCTGACGTGTTGTGATCGGAGTGACTACTACAGGCAATTAGCAAAGCAGGTGCGAGGAGTGAGGATGTCCATTTAACGATGTAACCCATTGGTGAGTCCTTTGATTTTTAAACGTCGTTCGAGTTATGTTGAGGAAGAGGGGTGCGCCGTCACTACTTTGGAAAAAAGATAAGAGTGAAGTTATTTTCATGAGTGCCGTCCAATCATTTTATAGTGAAGCTGTACACTAACGATTGAATATGACAATTAGATTGTGAAAATGTGACGGAGGTCGAAATGAATGAAAAGATGGCCGCCGAGTTAAATCGCAGAAATAAGATTGAGGAATAAAGTGGGGGCGGCCAAATTAATTCCTCCGCCCCCGTTCCCCCTAAGCTAGATGTTTCTTGAAGAGAAAGCCAATTAGTCTTCGAAGCTGTGAGCTCTGGCGGCCCCCGATGCTTTCCTGACTAATCGTAGGTCGATGTTTCCGGCTTGTATGTTGTCTATCCGGCCACCTTTTTTCAGATATTCACAGATTTGAGCGTCGAACTACTTGCCGTCTAGCGTGTATTGTAACAATACGTTACCCGGCAGCTGTCTGAACAAACTGTAACCGCTTTGAATATAGACACGGCCGTTGGAAATAATTGAACCATTACTGTCTATAGAACCGCCG
>CAYNZI010000288.1:0-4411 GCA_964401565.1 uncultured Spongiibacteraceae bacterium | reverse complement strand
AACGGGCGCTAAAAGCCATGCAAGGGGCTATATCGAAGGGCTGACCATACTGGCATCCATGCGGCTCTGTGCCAACGTTCCGGCACAACATGCTATCCAGACCTGCCTTGGGGGCTATCAAAGTATCAACGACCTGGTGTTACCTGGCGGACGACTGTTGAAACAACGCGATGCTGCCATTGAGCTCCTGAACCAAATACCAGGGGTTAGCTGTGTAAAGCCCAAGGGCACAATTTACATGTTCCCTAAGCTGGATGTCAAAAAGTTCTCTATCCGCGATGATGAACAATTGGTATTGGATTTTCTACGACAAGAGAAAATTTTACTGGTACAGGGCACGGCGTTCAACTGGGGCCAACCGGATCATCTGAGGGTTGTATTTTTACCTCAAGTCGACGAGCTGACCCACGCCATGAAACGCTTTGCTGCATACTTGTCTCGGATTGGATGATCGCGCCTTATGACTGACTTACATATCGATGACTTTTACAAAGACGTTGCAATCATTTTCCTTCGTCTGTACGCCACGTTTCCACGAAAAACTATCCTCTATGTCGACGAAATTTGCGGTGCCGATGAGCCCGATGAATTTGGCCTCCATAGCGAACGTTTTTTATCCGGGTTTAGTACCATGGTTTGGCTCGCAGAGCATGGCTATTTGACATGCGAAGGCCCTATCAAACAAGAAGCCTTAGATCAGGTGGTGTTATCCGAGCAAGGGTTCCTGATGCTGTCCTCACGGTCCAAGCTAGAGCTTGGTGATGAGGAAGATCAGAAAGCCTTGAATGCCAGTGGCGCCCCTCAATCGATAATGGAACACTCAAAATCAAATATTCATCAATTGCGCAAGGTCGTAAAAAGCCAATCGTCGATTATGATCAGGCAAAGTGTCCACTCCTTGTTGAATTACAAAAGGTAGAGAAAACGGAATTACAGCTAGTGCTATAGGGATATCACAAGACGTACTACAAGGTGTAATGCAGCATTTTCAAACTCCGCTGCGGATTTTTTTCCGGGAAGTCCACTCGATTCGGCAAGCGGCCAACCAACTTTGCAGAGGGGCTTTCTTTCACAAACAGTGTTGTTAAAAACGCTTCCCCCAACTCCGGTGCATTAAGACAAGCTAGGATATCGCCTCCTTCAGGCAACAATGATTCCAATCGCCTCAGCACACGCCCATAATCCTTATCGGCGATAAAACTTCCTCGTTGTCGCGACGGCGGATCGATGATAACGATATCATATGGACCTTTGTTGACTATTTTTTTCCATGACCGGAAAATATCGTGAGATAGAAATTGCACATCTCTCTGGAGGCGCTCTTGATGCTGATTGATCTGATGATTTCCTCGCCCGACAGCAAGAGCCGCACTACTCATGTCCACATTCACAACGGAATGAGCACCACCGGCGATCGCAGCGACAGAAAACGAGCAGGTATAGGAAAATAAATTTAGTATCTTCTTACCGCGGCATCGGGTGTTGAGCCAATTTCTGCCTGGCTCCATATCCATAAAGAAACCAATGTTTTGTTTATCGCCAAAAGACAACCTATAATTTAGCCCGTGCTCGGAGGCCAAAGCATGCGACGGAATCTCTCCCACAAGCGCCTCTATCGGTCCGCCACGAAGGTAGCGGCGCTGAACTAAAATACTATCGACATCGTCGCTAAAACGAGACACCTGACTTTCAAAATCACTCCACCACCCATCTTCCAGTTCACTATACAGCGTGATCAGCAGCACCGGCGAAAACCAATCTACGTTGATATCTCCCAAACCCTCATACAGCTGTCCACGCCCATGGAAGAATCGGCTAGCTCCTGAATGTTTGTGCGCGCTCAGCCCACTGGAAATCTTGTCGATAATTCTATTCATTTCATCAACTCGCCAACAGTGTCGATACCGACAGGATACATTATGGCATCGTGATAGCCGGTGACGATTTTCTGGTATCCGGAAAATCCCTCATCAATCTCACTATCATTACTATCAACCAGCAAGGGGCGACCTCCCAGTTCCGATATTTTCGTCTTAGTCGCAACGATAATGATGTTTTCCATGCCTAACGCCTTTATAACAGAGGGGCTGAGTTGCTGGTTCCCACGACCCAGTATATGTCCCTGCCCGCCGATTACAGTAATCACCAATTTCACCGGCCCGCCATGCTTCGCTATCAACGACATCAAAGATCGCTCATTCAGATCGCTACCCACGAGAACACCATTCACTACTGCATCGATTCCCAGCAGCGTATTAGCCAGCCCAAGCTCATCCATAATTGCTCTGGGGGTCGTACCTGCCCCGACAATATAAAGTATATCGTCTTCCATCCCCTCTACAATATCTGCACCAATGTCCTGTAACACCAACGCCTCCACTTCCCGCCCGGAGGACTTAACATGTTGCAAAAACCGGCCTTCTCGAGGCACCAACAGCTCACCATAGAAACGAGAGCGTACTACCCCTGCCCTGACTTCGTCCTCGTCAATATCTCTGACTTCCGCTAAGCCCAAGTCAACAAGTTCTCCCTTGATTAATCCTTTCAGAATTTCACCGGCGGCCTGAGGAGACACTGCATAAACTCCAGAGTGCATTTTTACTCCGGCGGGAACCCCCAAAACTGGAACACTAGACCCCAATGCCCTAAACACATCTCTCGCGGTACCATCACCGCCTGCAAATAAAATTAGATCTACACCCTGTGCGCTTAAAGCCCTTGCTGCAGCTATGGTATCGCTAGCTGACGATTGCTGACTCTTTGCGCTGCCCACCACGTGGAAATTCAAACCGGCGTCGACGGCAGCATCCTCACCCATATCACCAGCAAATCCAAAGACCACGACATCCGCGCATGACTGTATACTCGCCAGTGCCCTCGATGCCCTTAAGGACGACTGCAGCACGGCACCCTCACGCTTCGCTTGATTGACGATCATTTCACCATCACTACCTTTCAACGCCAGCGGGCCGCCGATACCAGCAAGAGGATTAACAATCAAACCAAGCTTAAACATAATATCGCTCTACGCCTGTGCGTCTACCGTTAACCACAACTAAAACCCAATGCCTGCAATGCGGCGGCAACAGGCTCTGCCAATTCTTCTGCATTGGCGATACGATATTTAGAAAACTCTCTGCGTACCGGGTAACTTTTCCGCAGCTGGTCAAACTCAGTACCTCGATCACACGTCGCACAATGCAACATCTGGCCACGTAAACGCTGATCATCTTCAGCCACATCGTAACTGGCCAAAACAGCTTCTTTGATGGCACTAACTACGTTTGTTTTTTCACTGATGGTAATGTCCAAATCACCATTACTCGATACTGACATCAAGTGCTTGGCGCCACTCACATCGGGTTCGATAGCTAAAAATTGGCAACAGGCTTGATAGATCATTTCTGTCCCCGCCAATTTCCCATCGAAACTGTAACCGGCAATGTGCGGGCTGCCGAAATCCACACGTTTCATTAACTCGATATCAATGTTGGGTTCGTTTTCCCATACATCCAAAATAGTACCAAGGTCATCTCTTTCAGCGAGCACTGCCTTTAACGCCGTCGTATCTACCACTGCACCACGACCTGCGCTGATAATGACAGTACCTGGGCGCAGAGATGATAATCGCTGCGCATCCAATAAGTGATAGCTAGGATGATTACCGTAGATCGTCAGGGGTGTATGCAGACAAATGACATCTGCCGCTAACACCGAATCCAAGTCCGATAGAATTGGATACCGACTCTGTTCAATCAATGGGTCATAACCTCGACAAGAAATACCCAATTTGTCGAGACGCTGATACAGGCGACTTCCTACATTACCCAAGCCAACGATACCAACAACACCATCGGCCAGCAGCCATTCCATTAAGCCCTCCATTCGGCAGCACGCGCTGATAACAAAATCGACAACTGAGTCGGCGTTACAACCCGGTGCACTGGCCCAACCGATACCATTGGCATCCAGATAATCCGTATCCAAATGATCCGTACCAATAGTCGCAGTAGCGACAAAACGAACAGGGGTTCCGGCCAACAATGCTTCATTGACCTCAGTAACCGAGCGCACCAGCAAAATATCCGCATCCTGCAACTGTTCGTTCGTTAAAAGCCGCCCATTGACCCGGGTCAGATTACCCAGCGAACCAAAATACGGCTCTATCTCCGGGATATTCTCATCGGCCACAATGGTTAAGCCATGATTTTTATAATCCATTCGCCCTATTCCCACCAGTAACAGTTATTTAATTGAAGCATCAATAAGATAAACCGAATCGGTCACTAAAAAATCCTAGGTGAGTTCGTCAATACTGAAATTACCAGAATGGATACTATCTGTATTTCGATACAATACGCTCAATCGATCACAAAGTATTTCTGCCCGCGAGGGAACGCCAACGTCACAA
>CAYNZI010000287.1:0-4426 GCA_964401565.1 uncultured Spongiibacteraceae bacterium | reverse complement strand
AGGGTCCCCTTTGGAGTGACGGTCATGATTGCTGCATCCGCTTGCTTTGCAACGCCTATCGGTTATCAAACCAATCTCATGGTTTACGGTCCTGGCAATTACCGATTTGTCGATTTTATAAAGATAGGGGTGCCGTTGACCGTCTTGGTTGGTATCACAACGGTTTTAATTGTACCGATGATTTGGGCATTCTAAGTATTGGTATAGTGGTTTCCGGCCTCCTGTTTTCCGCTTCGTTTGACAGCAGCTGTCTACACTGGGTTTTCAATAATCTCCCGTTAGTGTGATTGTTCGCATTCGCCTTTCAGGTTATTTCTTTCGTTTGTTCGTGTGGTTTAATGGAAGGGTTTAGTCATATAATATTGCTCCTTTTTGTCAAGTATCCATTGTGACTGATTGCTGAAACCAAGGACTAATTAAGGAGTTTGATCGTGGCCACTTATCGCTGTATTACCCTCGCAAGACCTGTTGAGGGTGTTCCCTCGCAAGAAGATTTTAATCTCGAGACACGGGATGTTCCGGCAATAGCCGATGGACAGGTATTGGTCAGAAACTTCATTGCCTCGGTTGACCCGGGTATGCGTTCAATTCTTTCCGGTGGTGATAGTTACGCGCAAGCGCTGAAACCGGGGACTGTTATTTCCGGAGCGACAATGGGTGTTGTGGAGGAGAGTCATCACCCCAAATTCGCCGTTGGTGATGTTGTGAGTGGCGGCTTTGGGTGGACTGAATTCGGTGTGTCAGATGGTCGAGGTCTGTTGAAATTAACCGACAAGCGTGTACCGTACTCCTGTCACATAGGTGTTCTTGGTGTTCCTGGGCTGACCGCATTTTTTGGTCTGGAGCGCATTGCCCAGCTCAAAGACAACGAAACTGTGTTAGTCACCTCGGCGGCGGGTACGGTTGGCGCAACGGCAGGTCAATTAGCCAAGTTGCGAGGTTGTCATGTAACAGGCATTGCCGGCAGTGATGATAAATGCGATTGGCTTAAAGAAGCCTGTGGCTTTGACGAAGTGATCAACTATAAAGCTGTTGATAATCTCGATACGGCTATCGCTGAGGCTTGTTCTGATGGCATTGATGTATTGTTTGATAACGTTGGCAATACCATGATTGATCGGGTGATTCCAAGGATGAAAGTAGGTGGTCGTATTGTCGTATCAGGGCAAGTCGCAGATTACAATAAGCGTCCGGAAGACGTTCCTGGTATTCATAATACCTCTGCATTTATAACGCATCGATTGCGCATGGAAGGTCTGGTTGTCTATGACGATTTCAGGGATTTCCCCCGTGCCAAAGAAGAGATGATTAATCATATTGTGGGTGGCGACCTGATCTATCGAGAGCATGTTAGTGAGGGTGTTGAAAATATGCCGGATGCATTTATTAGCTTGTTTACCGGGGAAAGTTTTGGCCGCCGATTGGTGCAGCTTGGTGCGATACCGGAGTAGCGGATGACAATGAATTTCAGTAGCTATAAAACCATTCAGTTCCAGCGCGAAGATCGTGTTCTTCGAGTGCTTTTGAATAACGGACCGATGAACGTGATTGATCACGATTTACACGGTGAACTGGCTCGGGTTTTCGAAGATATTCAACATGACGAGGACAGCGACCTTATCATTTTGACGGGAGCTAACCGGGCATTTTGTGCCGGTGGCGATGCCAGTTGGATGCAGTCGATGATTGATGACCCCTCGATATTTCGAGCGATCGCAACCGATGCCAAGCGGATAGTCTTCTCATTGCTTGAATTAGAAAAGCCTGTGATTTGCAAGGTTAACGGACCGGCGGCGGGACTGGGAGCAACCATCGCGCTGATGTCTGATGTGATTATCGCCGATGAAAATGCATTCATTGGTGACCCTCATGTAAAAATGGGTTTTGTCGCAGGAGATGGTGGTGCGGTGATTTGGCCGCAGTTGGTTGGTTTCGCCAAAGCAAAAGAGTTGCTGCTGACAGGCGATATGTTAAGCGCCAAAGAGGCAGTGGGTCTTGGGTTGATAAACTATGCAGTACCCACAGCAGAATTAGAAGACAAAGTGCAGGCGTTAGCGGGGCGTATCATGGCTAATCCTCGCTGGGCAGTTCGCTGGACCAAAACTGTGACCAATATGGCGTTGAGAGATTTGGCACAACGTTTAATGGACCCTTCCGTAGCGTATGAAATGATGAGTAACTTGACCCGTGACCATCAAGAGGCTGTTAATGCTTTTCGTGAAAAGCGCAAACCCGAATTTACTGGTGAGTAGTTATGTATTTTACCTCTGAACCTGAACATATCTCGATGTTACGTGAAACAATTGGTCGGTTCGCTGAAAAAGAATTAACCAATGACAAATTACGTGCGTGGGATAAAGCCTGCGAAGTTCCGTTAGATGTGTTTCACCGCTTTGCTGAAACCGGGATTTGCGGGGTCACCATCGATGAAGAGTATGGTGGTAGTGGGCGTGACCTGGTTGCGGCCGTTGCTGTAATTGATGAATTGGCGCGGCGTGGGGGAGCATCGCTGGCCGGCCCGTTTATTCATTGTGCGTTTTATGGTGGCGTGAATATTTCTGAAAATGGCAGCGAACAGCAAAAGAGGGAGTTGTTGCCGAAACTTGCCGGCGGTGAAATTTTAATGGCCTATGGCTTGTCTGAACCCAATGTTGGTGGTGATTTAGCCGCGGTGGAAACCACGGATAAACTGTCAGATGATAAATCAACAATCACTATTAATGGTACTAAGCGCTGGTGTACTGGGGCAAGATTTGCTGACTATGTGATCTGTCTGGTGCGCTCAGGCGAAGCCGATGCAAAGTACAAAAATTTGTCGATGGTGATCGTCCCACTCGATGCCGCAGGCATTGAAATATTCGATCTTGACCATATTGGTTTACGCTATGCGAAAACGACCGATGTTGTGTTTACCGATGTTGAAATTCCTGTCGAGAATATTATCGGTGGCATAGAAAATTGGAACAGAGGCTGGAATATGCTGGCGAGTGAGGCGCTTGATGTAGAAAAGCTGGAAATAACGAGCGTCGCTTTAGGTATCGCGTCGGCAGCAGTTGATGATGCTTGGGAGTATGCACAACAGCGAGAGCAGTTTGGTCATTCGATTTCAGGTCATCAGTCCATTCGTCATGATTTGGTTGAGGCAAAGACTAAGCTGCAAGCTTGTCGACATATGCTTTATCACGCCGCCTACCTGGCGCAGAATCGCATGCCTTGCAGTGTGGAAACATCCATGGCCAAACTGTTTGTTGGCGATACAGCGCTGGAGATTGTGTTGAAATGCCAGCAAGTGATGGGGGCGTACGGCTGCTCGAACGAATATGCGATGGAGCGCCATGTGAGGGATATTATGGTGATGCCGATTGTGGGAGGCTCATCAAAAATGCAGAAAAACAACATCGCGGCGCGCTTGCGCTTGCCGGGATAATTCAACAAAAGGTGATCCATGTCAGTTCTGAAAAATGCCAAAATCATAGCCGATATTATTAGGCCCCGTGTTGAAGAGATTGAAAAGGCCAGACGGTTACCCAATGATATCGCTGTAGCGATGGCTGAAGCCGGTCTTTTTCGCATCATGGTGCCCGCTTATTTGGGTGGTTTGGAGTCCACGCCGATGCAGGCTATGGAAGTTATTGAAACGGTGGCGAAGGCAGATGCATCGGCTGGGTGGTGTGTGATGATTGCATCGACGACGGGCGTGACATCGGCTTATCTGGATAAAGAGGTAGCGGCATCAATTTTTGGTGCAGCCGACACCATTACCGGTGGTGTTTTTGCGCCGATGGGCAAAGCGACGCGTGATCAGGGAGGGTATAAGTTATCGGGTCACTGGAACTGGGCCAGCGGCAGTGCAAATTGTCACTGGTTATTGGGCGGTGGCGTGGTCATGGAGAATGGTAAACCCAAGATGAGTTCTAACGGTGCACCCGAAATGCGGCAGTTTTTGTATCCAGCGAATAAAGCCTCTTTACCTGATACTTGGAAAGTGACGGGACTTTGCGGTACTGGCAGTGGTGACATGGTCGTTGACGATAGATTGATTCCGGCAGAGCATACACTGTCACTGGCCGCCGATAAGCCCGTTGCCGATGGTGCGCTCTATACTTTCCCCGTTTTTGGTTTGTTGGCCATAGGCATTGCCGCTGTCAGTCTGGGTAATGCAAGGGCTGCCATCAATGATTTGAAGGAGCTGGCGGCCGCCAAAAAGCCACAGGGAAGTAGCAAGACAATCGGCCAGCGGGCAACATCACAGGTACAGCTCGCTCAGGCAGAGGCAGATTTGCAAAGTGCCCGAGCTTTCCTGTTCGATAGCGTTAATATAGCTTATGAAGCGGCGCAAACACGGGGGAGATACCCCTCGAGATTAGGGCGGATGTTCGCTTGGCTGCAACAAATGCAGTACGACGTGGCGCTGATGTAACTCGCT
>CAYNZI010000286.1:0-4429 GCA_964401565.1 uncultured Spongiibacteraceae bacterium | reverse complement strand
GAGCGGATTGGGGGGTGGTAGGGGGGGATATGAATCCCGGCCGGTACGTTATCGGGCGGGATTTGGTGAGGTGTGAATACTGGCGTTGGTTCCTGCCTGTTCTGGAGTTGTGGAATGAATGCTGTGGCTCCTGAAGCACAGGATGGAGCACAAGAAGGGTCACAGACATCATCACATTGTGCTTGACCCTCACAGGTTTCACACTTTTGTTGTGACAATTCAGGACTGGCCAGATTAAGCTGATGACATGGTGCCATGTCTAACATGTTGCTCGTTTCGACGACATGGTTAATGGACAATTTGATCGACCCCACAAACGCCGCTGCCTGAACCGACTGAAATATCAGTGCGAGCACGAGTAACGCTATTTGTATTCGTCGATCCATAAATTTCCCTTTACCTCTGCGCCTTACACTACACCAATTGATCAGGTAGGACCAGTCGCGTAAGCATTCAGCCGCCTTTTTTCGCCGGCGTTATAACGCCCAGATCCAGCAGCGAGTTTGCGGTATCCCGCAAGGTCTCGAGAACGGTATGAGGTTTTAACCCCAGCTCGTCAATCGCTTTGGTACACCTTGCGCGCAAGCGGGTATCACTTTGTTCAGGGTGGTAATCTCTGGCCACATCGATATCGGGATACATGCCGCTCAGTATATCAATCAGTTCGCGTGTGGTGGGCTCGCCAGATTCATCCGTTGCTACCATCATGTAACGCGACCCATTTTTAGCGACTTCGCTGGTGGCCAGTAAACGTTGCGCTTGGGCAATATCGCGAACATCAATTATATTCCAGTCTTGGCCATTGCCCTTAAAACCGCCGTCGCCACCTTCCAAAAATTGACCAATTCGCTGCTGCCACACAGAATTATGAGGCGCGCCCATTAGCGGCCCTAATACATGACATGGGCATACCGATACAACGTCAATGCCAGATTCTTCGCCGAATTTATAGGCGTATTTTTCGGAATCTAACTTACCCTTTGCGTAGGAAGAGCGTTCAACATTCCAGTTTTTGAATACGTCGCCTTTTCTGTTGGTAGAGGTATAACGGTCTTGCAGTGATTCGTAAGTGCCTCCAGCCCAGTCGTCTTCGGTATAGATATGGTCTATCGCTCGGTCTGGGCTACCAGGTCCCATAACCGCCGCTGATGATGATGTATAGACTACCCGCTGAACCGTTGCTGCCTTTTTACACGAATCGAGCACCCCTGCCGTGGCCTCGAGCAAAGCGTCGTAGGTCATTTGTGGCGTCGGCGGGCCGTACTTTGGATCTGTGCCTAGATCGGCGGCGACATGAAATACGGCAACACAACCGGTGAAAACGTCGTCGTAAGCGCCATTCTTTGAATCGAGTAAGTCAATGCTGTGAAGCTCAATACTACCGGGGCCTTTGGCGTTTATGTCGTGAAGATAAGACATTTTGTCCGCACGGCTGGCATCGCGAACACAGGCTTTTACATGGTATCCGGCTTCAACTAAATTCTTCACTACATGCGATCCGATAAAACCTGAGGCGCCTGTTACTGCAACGGGACCAGCGTCGGGACCTGAAATAGCGGGCATAGTTTATTCCTTATAAGTAAGCGGTTTAAGATGCCTGAGCATACTATGGTTCGTGGCGAATTGGCAGCCGATTTGCCAGTGATGCTATCTCGGGTATAGGGATGGAGAATGTTCGATGATTTTACCGAATAGATTGCTGTGCGATGTGATTGGCCAATACATCGGTAAACAGTTTTTGAGGGTCGCTAAAGGCTGAGGTTTTTTCTATCATGGCCATTAGTTTCTCTACCACCGACTGTAGATGCTCTGCATTCGCCGCGAGCGTAGATTGGCGGCTCTGTTGATCAGTTACGGTGGCGTAACTCTCTGTAATACTTGCACTCGTGCTGCGGGTAATGTCTAGCGCCATCGCCGAAAACTCGCCGCCATCCATCTGAAAATCCATTGCCATTTCAAACGCTTTATCAAAATCGCCATTAAAAAACTCGTCAGACAAGGCCGACACATCAGCTAACAAGCTATTGAGTGCGTCCATTTCACCGCGGTCTAGATCGCCGTTTACACTCATTAAGAAATTGGATGAAGCACTTGCGGAGCGCTGATAAGTTAACGCCGCCGCGCTTGAATTAGTTGATTGAGTCCCCGCAAGAGAAGAGCTGCGATCGCTGGTAATAGCAGCACTAAAACTCAGTGTGATAATATCGCCATCGTGGGTGCGTACACTAAGTTCAACCGAGTCACTGCGCCGATAACTTTCAGCATAAGTGCTGGCGGCGGCACGAAGATTGGTCGACGTGGCACTACCATCGCCAGCAACGGTGTTTTCGTTATAGCGGGTTACTTCAGTACTTTGTTGCTGATAGGCTTCTACAACCTTCGAAACTAATACCGGGGTTGGCTGGGGCTGCGACGGGGATAAAGTCTCTGTGGGTTGATCGGCA
This sequence comes from uncultured Spongiibacteraceae bacterium, assembly GCA_964401565.1. Taxonomy (GTDB): domain Bacteria; phylum Pseudomonadota; class Gammaproteobacteria; order Pseudomonadales; family Dasaniaceae; genus Oceanicoccus. The sequence goes on along the minus strand of CAYNZI010000286.1, from coordinate 1,985 downwards.
CCGAGAAACTGTTCTCGCAACCGGGCAAGTCCATCGTTAACCAACTGTTCAGTAAGGTCTATGCCACCACTGACGTCATCAGTCATCATTTGCACGCCCTGCAAGATGTGCTTAGCTTCTTTCAGTCCTCGTTGAAAACCACTCACTGCTTGCTCATAGGCGTTTTCAATGGCTTCGCGGTCGGCACCACTGTTCGCAAGAGCCTCCAGACGTCCACCGATAAAATTGAGGATGGTATCTGCGCTTTGCTGCGAACTGGGGCGCTGATCTACAGGGATGACCTGGTAAGCGACGGGAACTTTGTTTGTTTGTTGATGAAAGTTCTCAAGCAATTGCCGGCCACCATCTGAAACGTCAATGGTATGAGCCGAGCCAGGCGTCTGCAGTGAGCGGGTAGATGGATCAGCGTTGCCATTGGCATGGGATAAAGGGGACTGAAACCCCTTGAACGGTCCGTTAAGAAACGATGGAATATTCATAATGTCGACCTGCGTTAAGATATCGCAATGTGGATCATTGCCGGCGCTAACTCTTTACTTGGTTCCTATGGCTAGGGTATCGGCAAAATGGGTCTTTTCTTGAGGGTCTATCGCTTTCTATTTTTATTGATATAAATTGGCACAGAAAAATCCGGTGCAGACCGGACTTTGATCGAGGAGATTGGCCTTGACTCCGTGCGAACGATTAATCTGAACCGAAAATACAGCGATTATGGTAGGCATAAGCCGCTTCAAAAGCGAGTTTTTGGAATTTCTTTAATTCTAAACTTTCAAAATCTACCGACAATCTGTTGCGCTTGATCTGCTCTTTTATTGTGGCTGAAGAGATCAGCGTCACGGGTATGGTGGTTAGCTGAATAGCGGCCTCCAGTTTAAAGCTGGTCGCACTGCCTGCCCACTTTCCTTTCTGATCGCGCTCGATAATGGCTATTTCGTCGACCTTGTAGTCGCCCATTAACTGGATAAAAGCCGCATGAAAAGCACGGATATTGTCTGTTTCCGCAGAGTGAGAAACGGCAAATACACGCTGGCGACATTCAGGGACGTCAAATACACCGCTGTCATGTCCCACAATACAGATGATGGCTTCGCCGCCCTTTAGTTCTATGCCACAAACTCGCATGCTATCCCTTAAATCGTTGATTGAAGAGCACATTGTAACTGCTTATCGGCGCCATGTATCTGTAACACTGTCCGGAAAAACAGACACGCACAAAAAATCGGGTACCTGTTCCGCGTTGTGACTTCGGTAGATGAGGTTACGCAACATCGTGTTCTTCGCAGAAAGCCTCGCTAATGTTCCAAAGACGCTTTGCGACTTCCGGATTGTTAGCTTCACTTGAAGATTTCGCTGTGTTGCAATGGGAAAAATAAGCGCTCTGAATGTCGCAGCTTTTCAAATACGCCGCGCAATAAACAGTGGTTGACGCACCTTGGTTGGGCGTTTTGGTGAGTGGGCTGATCAGCGTCATCATGAGGCTAAGAAAACCAGAATTTCTACCGATATCAGTGGTGATCAGAGTGCCTGGGTGTAGGGCGCAGGCACTTAAGCCCCGGTCACCATAGCGACGCTGTAGTTCATTAGCGAACAGAATATTGCAGAGTTTTGCCTGTCCGTAAGCGGTAAATATTGAAAAATTGGTTTTGTTAAGCGGAAATTTATCGAAGTTAAGTGTTTTGGGAGTACGGTGTGATTCGCTAGATACCATCACGACTCGAGGATCTTTGGATTTGAGAAGTTTTGGCAGTAACAGTTTGCACAGGGCAAAGTGACCGAAATGGCATACGCCAACACATTGTTCCATGCCCTCTTCGGTTTGCTGATAGCGAGTTGGTACAACGCCCGCGTTAGCAATAATGACGTCAATGGTGTCCCAGCTCAGGTTTGCTGCAAAGTATTTAATACTTGAGATAGACGACAGGTCCAGTTTTTGGTAGTCGACCTGAGCATCAAGAAGGACTCCTCCGGCGAGGCCACGCCGTCCT